>NZ_JFAL01000025.1:0-67551 GCF_006454495.1 Bifidobacterium sp. UTCIF-38
ACACGTACCAGGAATCCCCGGCAGGACAACACAGTCCCCGGGGATCCTTTGTTTTCCGGCCCCAGGGAGGATCCGGCCCCGGTAATAACGGTCAGGAGTACGTTCCATCGGACGTTCTTGGGGGGATTTCCGGAGGAACGTACACTCACGGTCGGTAGGAGTACGTTCGGCCGGAAACGGGTTGAAAACACCCGGAGGAACGTACGCTTACGATTGGTAGGAGTACGGTTGGCCGGAAACGGGTTGAAAACACCCGGAGGAACGTACGCTTACGATTGGTAGGAGTACGGTTGGCCGGAAGACCTGTGGAAATACCCGGAGATGCGTACACACATATACGGGCATGTTTATGTTCGGCCGGATACTTTCGTCGACGGTGTCCCCGGGACTCACATCCACGATTGTCCGCGCACGGTTATCCGGACATTCCCGGGGAACTTCCGGGGGACGTACGCTTACAATCGGTATCTGTACGGTTATCCGGAAACCGATCGAAAACACCCGCAAGAACGTACGCTGACAGGCAATGGCAGCATCCGCAGCCTGATCCTTATCGGGCGGACAAGGAGTTCCAGGCATGGCCGACCTCAATCCGCAGTCGCTGGTCACCCTGTGGCGCATCGAACAGTACGGTTCGTTCTCCGCCACGGCCAAGGCGACCGGATGGTCGCAGCCGGCCATCAGCCAGCAGATCAAGAAGCTGGAATCGCAATGCGGCACCATGCTGGTCGATCGCACGCCGCATGGGGTCGAACTGACCGCCACGGGCGCGATGCTCGCGCGTCACGGCGAGGCGATCGCGGATCGGCTGGAACGTGCGGAACGTGAGCTGAAGGATTATCGGGAGCGACGATTCGCGCATCTGACGCTTGTCGCGCCTCCGTCGATCTGCTCGACGATCGCGGCGCGCACGGTCGTCAAACTCGGCATGTACACCGACATCGAACTGAGCCTGACGCAGATGGAGCCGCCCGAGGCGATCGCCCTGATCGCACAGGGCAAGGCCGACGCGGCCGTCGTGTTCCGTTACAGCAGCATCCCCGGATTCCTGCCCATCGGCGACGATCTTGACTTCCATTCGCTCGGCACCGACCCTCTGCGCCTGCTGGTGCGACGTTCGAGCGCCATCGCCCGCGCATATGAATCGGACGGGACGCCGGTGCCATTGTCCGCGGCCAGGGACGAACCGTGGATCGCCGGCTGCGCGACCTGCCGCGCGAACCTCGTCAAACTTGCCGCGCGCGCCGGATTCACCCCGGACATCCGTCACGCGACGGACGACTATTGGGCGACGCAGAACCTCGTGGAGGTCGGTATGGGCGTCTCGCTCGTGCCGGCACTGGACACGCATATCAATCTTGGCGAGGACCTTGTCGCCTGTCCGATCACGGACGATTATGCGTCGCGCGAGATCGGCGTCGTCACGCGCGCCGGTGACAAGCGGCCCGCTTTGCAGCCGCTCATCGAGGAATTGAAGCGTACCGCGTTGAGATACCTGATCGGCGGCAAACCGGCCTGAGAACGGGACACGGGGTCGATAAGCAATATTGCCAACGCCATCACGATTCCGGGGAACGGCGTCGTTGAGCGGCCGATCCACGCCGGGAACAATGGGCGTCATGGATACGAAGAGCAGCATCATCGACCGTCCCATGAACGAGACGGAGACCGACGGCGGCTTCGACGCCGCGCGCATCGACGCGGAGAGCATCGAGGAACTCGAACGCATCGGTTCGGACAAGTGGACCCGTCACCCCGGATGCATCGGGGCGTTCATCGCGGAGATGGACTACGGACTTGCGCCGTGCGTCGCCAAGGCCATCGAACAGGCGACCGAACGCGGAGCGCTCGGCTACATCCCCGACCCGTGGAAGAGGGAGGTCGCGCGATCCTGCGCCGCATGGCAGCTGCGCTACGACTGGAACGTCAACCCGGCGGTCATCCGCCCGGTCCCCGACGTGCTCGAGGCGTTCGAGGTGTTCCTGCGCGAGATCGTACGCGCCGGCAACTCGATCATCGTGCCGACGCCCGCCTACATGCCGTTCCTGAGCGTGCCGCGCCTGTACGGCGTCGACGTCATCGAGATCCCGATGCTGCGCGATGACGTGTCAGGGGAGTGGCTGTTCGACTTCGACGCGATCGAGCGCGCGTTCGCCGCCGGCTGTCACGCGTTCACGCTGTGCAATCCCCACAATCCGATCGGCAAGGTGCTCACGCGCGACGAGATGCTGCGCATCTCCGATCTCGCGGAGAAGTACGACGTGCGCATCTTCTCCGACGAGATCCACGCGCCGTTCGTCTACCGGGGGTACGCGCACGTGCCGTTCGCCTCGATCGACGAGCGGACCGCGAGGCAGGCGTTCACGTCCACATCCGCCTCGAAATCGTTCAACATCCCCGGCACCAAGTGCGCGCAGGTGATCCTCACCAACCCCGACGACCTCGACCTGTGGATGCGCAACGCGGAATGGTCCGAGCACCAGACCGCGACCATCGGCGCGATCGCCACCACCGCGGCCTACGACGGTGGCAGCGCATGGTTCGACGGGGTATTGAAGTACATCGAGCGCAACATCGCGCTGGTCAATGACGAAATGCGTACGCGCTTCACGCGTGTGGGCTACATTCCGCCGCAGGGCACGTACATCGCGTGGCTCGATTTCTCGCCGCTGGGCATTGGCGATCCGGCTGCATACTTCCTCGAGAAGGCCGGAGTCGCCCTGACCGACGGACGCGAGTGCGGCGAGTGCGGCGCCGGATGCGTGCGCATGAACTTCGCGATGCCCTACCCGCTGCTCAGGGAGTGCTTTGATCGCATGTATGAGGCGTTGTGCGCGGACGGGCTGTGCAGCGAATCATTCTCAATAGCAAACGTGTGAGCCCACGAAGTGCGCGAATCGCACATGCCTGCCTTCGAAAGGGCGAAATTCCGGGCTTTTTCGACATGTGCGATTGTGCGGGAATGTGTGATTGGCTCACACATTTCTTACTGAGAACGATTCGCTGTAAGCTGACAGGCATGTACACCGACATCATCTTCGATTTCTGCGACGTGCTGGTCGACTGGAGGCCGCGACGCGCCGTCGAGGGCCTGTTCCCCGACGACGTGCTCGACGCGCTCTTCGACCGGCGCGATCCGTTCGGCTTCTGGCATTACGACATCCTGTCCGACCTTGGCTGGAGCGAGGAACAGGTCCTCGCCGAGTACGCGTCGCGGCACGGCATCGGGGAGGACATGCCGCGGCAGGTGACTCAGGAAGCGGATCCGTCATCATGCCTGGAGGCGTACGCCGCGTATTTCCGGCGTCAGCGACTCGCGCTCGCCGGCATGCTGCCGGGCATGGCCGCGCTGCTGCGCGATCTGGACGCGGCCGGCGTACGTTGCTGGGGGTTGACCAACTTCACCGTGAAATACGTGGACGTGGCGCGCGAGCTGTTTCCAGAACTGAACATCCTGCGTGACGTGGTCGTCTCCAGCGCCGAGAAAATCCACAAGCCCGACGCGGAGATCTACCGTCGGGCGGTCGCGCGGTTCGGCGTCGACCCGGAGCATACCGCGTTCGTCGACGACAAGCAGCGCAACGCCGACGCCGCGTCGGCCGCCGTACCGGGCTTGACCGGCATCCGGTTCGTCGACGAGGCGACGCTGCGCCCCCTGCTGCTTGGGCAGTGAGAGTCAAGATGAGAGTATGAAGCATACGATGCGTGTCAAGGTGTTCATTCGTGAGCGTGTATGCCGGTCGGAGTTCGATGTAGGGGACGTCCCTGGCAGATTGGTACATCTGCTTGCGCTCGAGAGCGGTGGCTACTGCAGCTGACCGAATACGTCTATAAACACGGTCGTCACGGCTGGCTCATCAAGACCTTATACAGTGGTGCATATCGGTGATACGATTTCAAGGGAGAAACAAATGGACAATTCAAGCGAGACACCTGTCGAATCGGATGCATGGCGTGACGGGATGATCAAGGATCTCACCCTGATGCTGTTGTGGCTGACATCATGGGATGAGAGTTCCAAGACCGAGGGCGCCAAACCCTTGCTGCGCTCGTGGGTCAGCTACAGCTGGGGCGCCGTGGATGCGCTACGTGATGAACAACTGGTAGAGGGGCGCAAGGGCAACAAGTCCGTCTATCTGACGGAGCAGGGAGTTGGTCTCGCCAAGGCATTGGTCGATCGGTATCGGATCATGACCGGTGGTGGCGCTGCGAACGGTGTGCATCATGCGCATCATGACATGTTCGCGGAGATGATGGAAGACATCGACACTCTCACCGAGCAAGAAGCGCAGATGGTGGTGATGTCGCTGATGGCACGCGCGGCAGGTCGTCCTGACCTCGATCCCTCTGATGAACGGAACGATCCCGAACACGTCTTTGGTCCGCACGGATTGGTGACGATGCTGGAAAGCGATGGCGACCAATCCCGTGCGGATCGTTCGGGCCTCGATCAGTTCCGCGGATACGCCAGCTACGGTGATTCAACACCGATGGATGATATCGCCGAACATATTGACACGAAGTACGTAGACGTCGATGATCCGCGTTCCTTCCTGTTACGCGTGACTTTGCGTCTATACGATGCGACGTCACCTGACGGCAAGCCACTGGTGTGCTGGCGTGAAATCGAGATGCCAGCCGGATCGTCCTTCACC
This sequence comes from Bifidobacterium sp. UTCIF-38, assembly GCF_006454495.1. Taxonomy (NCBI): domain Bacteria; kingdom Bacillati; phylum Actinomycetota; class Actinomycetes; order Bifidobacteriales; family Bifidobacteriaceae; genus Bifidobacterium; species Bifidobacterium sp. UTCIF-38. The sequence continues at coordinate 4,656 of NZ_JFAL01000025.1, forward strand.
GACCTGCACATGGCCATCCAGCATGCGTTCGACTGGAAGGACTACCACCTATGGAACATCCAGCTGAACAGTCGCGGTGTGAAATACCAGTTGGAGTCCTCGTCGAACGAGAATTCGTTCGACGACTACTGGAGCCGGCGTACGCCCGCCGACGCGGACACCGTGCGTCTTGATGAAGTGTTCCCGCGCAGCCGCACCGCGTTGTACACGTACGATTACGGCGACAACTGGGAACACGAGATCAAGCTTGTCAAGACCAACAAAACAAGCGAGATCGAACATCCCACGGTTTGTGGGAGTGAGGGTGACGCACCTCCTGAAGACGTCGGAGGACCATGGGGGTTCGCCGAGTTCCTCAAGGCGTATACCGACCCGAACCACCCCGATCACAAGTCCATGGTCGAGTGGAAGAAAGGGATCGATACACTGTGACGTCATGTTGATGCGTCAGCTTCCGCTGTCGATGTACACCCAGCCGCGCTCGGCGTCGGGCGAGCCGGGCGCGTAGGCGTAGTCGGTGGTGAATACGGCGACGTGGTCGATGCCGTACTTCCTGATGGCGCTGTACACGGAGGAGCCGCTGTCCGCGCCCGAGTTCTCGACCATCCGAACCTCCGAGCGCATCATGTCGTCCGAGCGGGTCTCGTCGAAGGTGACGCTGTCGATCGAACAGCCGTGCAACGACTGCTTGCTTTCAAGCATGGCGTCTATCGCGTCGTCGATCTGCGCGTGCGTGAACCCGGTGCCGTCCGTGGCGATGACGGCGAGCGCGACGACGACCGCCAGCGCCTTCCAATGCCGCGCGATCGCCCGCAGCATGTTCATGACGCTCATGACGTTCATGACGTTCATGACGCCAAGATAGTCGTCCCCGGAATATCAGGCGGTCCGGGCCGCGGCCGTGCGTGTCGGGTCCTTCTGCAGGGTCAGGAAGACGAGGGCGACGACGAGCAGGATCGCGATGGACAGGACGCCGAGGGAGGCGTTGCCGGTCAGGGTCGTGGTCGTGGCGACGAGGAACGTGCCGAGGATCGAAGCCGTCTTGCCGAAGATGTCGTACAGTCCGTAGTACTCGTTGGCGTGCTCCTTGGGGATGATCTTGCCGTAGTAGGAGCGGGAGAGCGCTTGGATGCCGCCTTGGAACATGCCGACCAGGATCGCGAGGATCCAGAATTCGACGGCCGACTTGAGGAAGAACGTGGCGAAGAACACGATGCCCATGTACGCGACCACCGCGGCCATGATCATCGGCTTGCATCCGAAGCGGCCGGCGAGTCGTCCGTAGATGATGGCGCACGGGAAGGCGACGAACTGCGTGACCAGCAGCGCGACGACCAGCTGCGTCGAGTCGATGCCGAGCTGCGTGCCGTACGACGTGCTCATCGAGATCACGGTGTTGACCGCGTCGATGTAGAAGAAGAACGCGATCATGAACATCCACAGCGGCTTGTTCTTGACGAGCTTGCGCAACGTGCCGGCCAATTCGGTGAACGTGCCGCGCACGGCCTCGGCGGCGTGGTCGCGGGTGGCGCGGTAGTGGACCTGCGTGTAGCTGGTGATGAGCGGGATCGTGAACGCCACCTACCAGATGGCCGTGATGATGAACGCGGCGCGCGTGCAAGCGGCCGTCGACCAGCCGAGAAGCGAGGGGCCGCCGAAGATCAGGGCGATGCAGGCGATGAACGGGATCGTCGAGCCGACGTAGCCCCATCCGTAGCCGTGCGAGGAGACCTTGTCCATGCGCTCGTTCGAGGTCGTGTCGATGAGCATCGAATCGTAGAACGTGAGTGAGCCGTTCAGGCCGATCGTCGCCAGCACGTAGACGATGAGGAACGGCAGCCAGGTCAGCGGCAGGGCCATCGCGCAGCACATCACCACACCGGTGCCGAAGAAGCCGAGGAAGAACTTGATCTTCATGCCCTGCACGTCGGCGATCGAGCCGAGCAGCGGCATGAGCAGGGCGATCACCAGCGAGGCGATCGTCTGCGCGTAGCCCCACGCGGACACGATGTTGCCGTCCGCCGGCATCAGCGACTTCGCGTAGATCGGGATGACGGCGGTCGACAGCAGCACGAACGCGGAGTTGCCCACGTCGTAGACGATCCACTTCTTCTCACGTGCGGTGAGCCTGGCGGAGGCGGGCAGGGCCGCAGCGGTGCTTTCGGACATGTTCACTCCTCGACGAATCCGTGGGGCGTTCGGCGGAACGTCCAGACCATCTTTAATCGTACGGATGCGTGGCACCGGTGTGGGCCGTGCATAGGTGAACGCAGGATGAACTTATGTCGAGGCGCATAGAGGCGCATAGAGGAGACGTTTCTTAGGCAGATTTTGCGTTTCCTAGGCAGGTCGCGTCCTGATCACGTCCTGTGCCCGGCGCGGGAGGCGCGGAAAACCAACGGTTTCTTTCGTGCCTCCCGCGGTCGCCGACCACCCGCCTGCCTAGGAAGTGAGAAAAGTGCCTAGGAAATGGTCATGTCAGTGCGAGGACGGCGATTCGGACGGCGATTCGGGATCCACTCCGGCGAGCTGGATGGCCTCGTCGGCGGACGGGCAGACCGGCACGCCGGCGTGGGAGCGCTGGATGGCGATCGAGGCGGCCGCGTTGGCGATGTTCACTGCGTCGGCGAGCGACCAGCCCTTCGCGAGCATCGCGCACATCGCGCCGGTGTGGCAGGAGCCGGCGGAACGCGTGTGGACACCCTTGGTCGGGTATCCCTCGACGTGCAGCACGTCGCCGCCCGGCTCGCGCACCCATGCGCCGCGTGCGCCCGCGCGTACGATCAGCGGGGCGCGCAGCGTGTTGCCGAGCGCGTCGCACAGCGCGTTCATCGCTTTGTCGAAGCCGCCGCCGACGGTGAGGGTGTCGCCTTCGTCGAGGGCGATGCCGAGGCGTTCGGCCAGCGTCGTCGCCTCCTGGCGGTTGCAGGACCAGATCGGGCGGGCCAGCACCAGATCCTCGAGCAGATGGTCGTTGACGAGCTTGAGCGTGTTCGTGGGATTGATGACGAGGTGGTACGGCCGCTTCCTCGGATCGCTGCCGGCGCGGTCCATGAATTCGTCGATGCCGGCTGCCGTGTGGTCGAGCAGCGTGTTGCCGGAGATGTGGACCACGTCGCCGGCGCCCGGTTCGAGCGTGTCGAACGTGTGTTCGTCGCCTCGCGCCTCGGCGCCGTAGTGCGCGACGAACGTCTTGCGGCCGTCGCCGTCGTGGAAGACGAGACGGAATCCGGAATCCACGTCGAGCCGGCTCGGTCCGACGTGGACGATGCCGTCCTCCTCGTACGCCTTGCGGATCATCGACGCCCATACGCCGTTGCCGATGACGCCCGCGTGCTCGGCGGGCACGCCCATGCGGCTGACCGCATCGAGTACGCGGTAGCTGCCGCCGATCGCCGGATGCGCGGCGTCCGCGACGGTGAATCCGCCGCTCGCCGGCAGCGAGTCCACATCCATCATGATGTCGACCCACACCTGACCGAGCGAGATCACGGAGGGCGTGTGGTCCTTCGCCTCGCGCTCGCGGTTGCGTTCCTCCTCCTCGTGGCGGCGCAGCTCCTCCTCCGCCTCGGCCTTTCTTCTGGCGATGAGCTTGCCGAGCATGGTCTCCTCGTTGACTGTCAATCCGAGCATCGTGTCCTCCTTGTGCCCGTGGAACCTCCGAATGTTTTATGTTGTCGGGTGCTGCAGGTTCCGCATCCTTGCGTGCGCCTGTGCCCCTGCTTTCAGTTCTACCGTGATTCTATGCGAACACGCTGGAAGCGCAATGGACAATATCCCGACGCTGATCCGTTTTTCCGGCGGGTTCGATGACGGTTTGACGCCGGATCGGAGGCTCGTGGCGGGTAGCATACCACGCCGTGGTTGCGTTTGTCCCCATTTCAGGATATATTCGTGAAGTTGTGTGTTCGGCTAGATGCAATCGGCGCATATCTGCATAGACCTATAGTCATATGCCCGATGTGTGTAGACGCGTCCGGCCGGAACGCGAAAAGACTTGACAGTCAAGGTTAAAGGGAGTCCATCATGGCAGCTCGTTGTGCAGTGTGCGGCAAGGGTCCGCAGGTCGGATACACCGTGTCTCACTCGCATATCCGCAACAAGCGTCGCTTCCGCCCGAACCTTCAGCCGGTGCGCACCACCGTCGACGGCCAGAACGTCCGTATCGCCGTGTGCGCCAAGTGCCTCAAGGCCGGCAAGGTCCAGCGCGTGGTTGCGTGAAGTGCGCGATAGCATAAGCGTTACGAAGCCCCCATCGGTTCGCCGATGGGGGCTTTTGCTATGAGCGTAGGCTCGCGTGGTCGGGAGCAGTGTGGCGTCTGCCGGTGCCGTCCGCGTATGCGGGAACAATGGATTGCCATGAGCATCAAGCTGGCTACCCGGGTCGCCTCGCTGCTGGCGAACAAGCGGCGTGCGTCCACGCTCAAATCGTTCGGCATCAGAACCATCGGCGACGCGCTGACCTACTATCCGTTCCGCGTGTCCGATCCCGTTCCCGCACGCGCCGTAGGCGAGGCGCGTATCGGCGAGCCGATGGCGTTCGTGGCGACGGTCGTCTCGTCGCGCGTGGCGACCGGTCGGATGCTGCGACTCGAGGTCATCGTCGACGACGCCATCTATGCGGCGACGCGCGGCGTCGCCTCCGGCAGGGCCCGCCTTGTCTTCTTCTCCGGCAAACGCAGCTACATCGACTGGATGGCCGCCCGGCTCACCAACGGCGCCACCGTGGTCGTCGCCGGCACCGCGGGCGAATACATGGGTCAGTTGCAGTTCACGCATCCGCAGATCCTCACCGTGGCGCCGGGCAATCCGCTCGGCGGCAGCACCCGCGCCGCACGCGCCGCCCGGGCCGCCGACCCGTGGCTCGCCTTCTCCCCGGACATCGACATCGAACGCAAGGTGCGCGACCGCTCCCCGCGCACTCAGCGCAAGCCCTCCTACGATGCGCCCTCGCCGATCGAGGGTCTTGCACGCGTCTGCCGGCCGCGACCCGTCTATCACGCGTCCGCGCGACTGTCCAGCGAACGCATCCACGAGACCATCCTGAGCCTGATGTGGGCGCTCGGCGGACGCGACATCGCCGCGCCCGGCACCGACGACATCATCCTGCAGTCGCGCGGCGACGAGGAGGAGTTCACCGGCACGCTCGCCAAGGCCATCCCCGACGTGCTGCCCGAGGACGTGCGCGCCGCACGCGGTCTCATGCACCGGGCCGACGCGTTCCGCGCGATCCACGACCCCAAGACGGTCGAGCAGTTCCACAAGGGCATCGAGACGCTGCGTTACGAGGAGGCGTTCGTCTGCCAGAGCGCCCTGCTCAAGGCGCGCAACAGCGCGCATCAGTCGCCCGCCACGCCCTGCCCGCTGAACGAGGGTGAGGGGGAGGACAAGGGCGACCTGCGCGACCGGTTCCTCGCCTCGCTGCCGTTCACGCTGACCGACGGCCAGCGTGTGGTCGTCGACGACATCGCCCGTGACATGTCCGGCGAACGCCCGATGCGCCGTCTGCTGCAGGGCGAGGTCGGCTCCGGCAAGACGGTCGTCGCGCTCGCCGCGATGATGCAGGCGGTCGGAGCGGGGCATCAGGCCGTGCTCGTCGCCCCCACGCAGGTGCTCGCCGAACAGCACCATGACTCCATCGGCCGGATGGTCGAGGGACTGGACGTGCCGGTCACGCTGCTGACCGGCGGCATGCGGCTCGCGGCCCGACGCAAGGCGCTCGCGGCCGCGGCCAGCGGCGAGCCGGGCATCATCGTCGCCACGCACGCCGCGTTCTCCAAGACGTTCCAGGCGCCGAACCTCGCGCTCGTCGTCATCGACGAACAGCATCGCTTCGGCGTCGAACAGCGTGATTCCCTCAGTGCCGAATCGGCCGACGGCACCGTGCCGCACCTGCTGGTGATGACCGCCACGCCGATCCCGCGCACCGCCGCGATGACCTGGTTCGGCGATCTCGACATCTCGTGGCTGACCGAACTGCCCGGCGGGCGCAAGCCGATCCGCACGATCGTCGTCGACGAATCGGACGGCCCGACGATGGGCCGCATGTTCGCGCACATCCGCTCGCGCATCGACGCGGGGGAGCGTGCGTACATCGTGTGCGCCCGCATCGACGCGGACGGTGCCGATGCCGCGGATGGTGCCGGTGACACCGATGCCGCGGACGACGCGCCGGACGCGGACGACGGCATCGACGACCTGTTCGAGGCGCTGGACGAGAACGGCGATGCCGTCGCCCGACCGCCGCTGCATTCGGTCGCGGAGATCACCGCGCGGCTCAAGGCTCTGCCGCAGTTCCGGGGCGTGCGGTTCGCGACTCTGACCGGACGCGACAAGGACGACGTCAAAACCGCCGTCATGGCCGACTTCGCATCCGGCGAGACGCCGATCCTCGTCGCCACGACCGTCATCGAGGTGGGCGTCGACGTCAGGCAGGCCAGCTGCATCGTCATCTTCGACGCCGACCGGTACGGCCTGTCCCAGCTGCATCAGCTGCGCGGCCGCGTCGGGCGCGGCGGCACCGACAGCTGGGCGTTCCTCGTCTCGCGCGCCGAGGCCGGGTCGATCGCCGCGCAGCGACTGGACGTCATCCGCGGTTCGCTCGACGGCGCCGAGATCGCCAAGGCCGATCTTGAGCTGCGTGGTGCCGGCGATGTGCTCGGGGACGCGCAGTCCGGCGCGAAATCCAGCCTCAAGCTGCTGCGCGTCGTCAAGGACGCCGATCTCATCGTCGACGCGCGCGAACGCGCGGAGCGTCTGCTCGCCGACGACCCGGATCTGTCCGGCAACCCGCAGCTCGCCGGTGCCGTGCTCGATTTCACGCGCGGCAACGAGACCTTCCTGACCTCCAACTAAGGTCGATCATCATGCGTGTGATTTCCGGACGATTCAAGGGCATGGCGCTGACCACGCCGAAAAGCGTGACCCGCCCCACCACCGACCGTACCAAGGAGGCGATCTTCTCGCGTCTCGACTCGTGGGGCGTGCTCGCCGGCGCCCGCGTGCTCGACCTGTTCGCCGGTACGGGCGCGCTCGGCATCGAGGCGCTTTCGCGCGGGGCCCGCGAGCTCGTCGCGGTCGAGGCGAACGGTCCGGCGGCCGCGCTGATCGCGAAGACGCTCGGCGCGTTGAAGCGCAATCGCGCGTGGACGGCCGATCTTCAGGCCCGCGTGGTGCGCGCGAAGGCCGAGAAGTTCGTGGAGCCGGCGCATCGGGATGCTGCGGGCGATGGCGGCGACGGCGTGGTGACGGCCTCGCCCGCGGCCGCCGCGTACGACGTGATCTTCATCGACCCGCCCTACGCGTTCGAAACCGAGGCGTGCGAGAAACTGCTCGCCGATCTGGCTGCGTCGGGCATGGCCGGCCAAGGCACGGTGATCGTGCTGGAGCGTTCCGCGCGCTCCGACGACCCCGTTCCTCCCGAGGGGTGGGACATCACCGATCGCCGTGACTACGGCGAGACGGCCGTGTTCTACATCGAGCGCTGAGGCTCGTTGGCTTTTCGCGGGCGAGATCGCGCTGTCTGGGATATCTCGTATCGTGGTATCCGTAAGCGATGGCTCGAAACGAGATATCTCATGATGTTGGATCGTGACGGGCCGGGACACGATCACATGAAAGGGACATGAACCATGTCGAACTTCGTCGAGGGACTCGAAAAGCGCCGCTCCCAGTACGCCCTGACCGACGCCTCGCCGATCAGCGATCAGGAGATCGCCGACCTCGTCAAGAAGGTCACCGTCGAGGTGCCGAGCGCCTTCAACTCCCAGCCGCAGCGCGCCGTCGTCCTGTTCGGCGACGCCAACCAGAAGCTGTGGGACATCGTCAAGGAGACCCTGCGCAAGGTCGTCAACGACGATGAGCAGTTCAAGGCCACCGAGGCCAAGATCAACGCCTTCGCCGCCGGCCACGGCACCGTGCTCTTCTACGACGACGAGGACGTCACCAAGCAGCTGCAGGAGAACATCCCCGCCTACGCCGCTAACTTCCCGGGCTTCGCCCGTGACGCCGCCGGCATGCTGCAGCTCGCCGTGTGGACCGCGCTCGCCGACAAGGGCCTCGGCGCCTCCCTGCAGCACTACAACCCGCTGATCGACGAGGCCGTCACCGCCGAGTTCGGCCTGCCGGAGAGCTGGAAGCTGCAGGCCCAGATGCCGTTCGGCGTCGTCGCCCAGCCGGCCGCCCCGGTCGACAAGCAGCCGGCCGACGCCCGCGTCAAGGTGTTCGGTCTGTGATCGATGGGTGGCTGGTTCCCCGGGAACCAGCCACCTGCTCACACCCTTCTCGGGTGGACGGAGGAGACCTCCCAGCCGAGCGCGATCAGCGTTTTGCGATCGGCCTTGTCGAGCGACTTGCAGTCGAGCCGCTCGATCAGGTCGGGGCGGATCTGGCTGGTGCGCTCCAGCGCCTCGTCGCGACGATAGCGGTCCACCTTGCCGTGGTCTCCGGACAGGAGGATGTCCGGAACCTTCAAACCCCGCCATTCGGCGGGTTTCGTGTACTGGCGATGCTCGAGCAGGGCGTTGCTTCCCGTGTAGGATTCCTCGACGATGGAGTCGGAGTTGCCCATGAATCCCGGGATCAGGCGGGTGATTGCCTCGAGCATCACCGAGGTGGCGACCTCGCCGCCGTTGAGCACGTAATCGCCGATCGAGTACTCGCGCACGTCCACGCCGCGCGAACGGTAGTACTCGGGGATGCGCGCGTCATAGCCCTCGTAGCGTCCGCAGCCGAACAGCAGGTGCTCGGCGTGGGAGAGCTCGGTCGCGTCGCGCTGCGTGAACAGCGGTGCCGACGGGTTCGGGAAGATCAGCACCGGGCTATCCGCCGGCTCCGGCCCCAGCAGCTCATCGAGGCATTCGGCCCAGACACTGGGTTTCATGACCATGCCCGCGCCGCCGCCGACCGGGGTGTCGTCGACCGAGTGGTGCACGTCATGCGTCCAATCGCGCAAATTATGCGCCGTAATGCGCAACAGGCCCTTGTCCTGCGCCTTGCCCATCAGACTCAGGTTCATCACGTCGAAATACTCGGGGAACACGCTCACGATATCGATCTTCATAACCATCCACCCTATCGCAAGGGGTGCGGGCGGCGGGGCCGCACTCGAGGTTCACGGATTGTTCATGTCGGGTTCCATCGGGCGGGTGACGGCATGCGCTATTGATAGATAGCAACACGAGACAAGGGAGCGGACGATGGCGGCACGCAAGCTGATTCTGGATCTGGACACGGGCATCGACGATACGCTGGCGATCGCCTACGCGCTGGGCAGTGCCGACGAGGTCGACCTGATCGGCGTGACCGGCACGTACGGCAACGTCACCGTGCGCCGGGGCGTGCGCAACTCGCTCGCCGTGCTGCACCTGTTCGGACGCGACGACGTGCCCGTCTACCCGGGCGTCGACCATCCGCTCGCCTACGATCCCGCGGTGAACGGTCCGTGGGAGCCGAGCGCCGGATCGGTCGCCGTCCACGCGCCCAACGGCGTCGGCGGCGCAACGATTCCCGATTCGCCGCGCGCGAGCGAACCGGACGGCTCCGCGGTCGACTTCATCATCGACGCGGCGCGCACGTACGGCGAGAACCTCGTGATCGTGCCGACCGGCGCGATGACCACGATGGCCACCGTCCTCAAAACTGCGCCGGATGTCAGGGACTCCGGCGCGCGCATCACCCTGATGGGCGGGGCGCTCACTGTGCCGGGCAACGTGAGCCCGGGTGCCGAGGCGAACATCTCCCAGGACCCCGAGGCCGCCGACTACCTGTTCCGCTGCGGCGCGCGCACCACGATGATCGGCCTCGACGTGACCCACCAGACCGCGCTGACCCGCAAGGGCACGGCCGTCTGGCGCGCCCTCGGCACCCCGGCGGGCGATTTCCTCGCCGACATGACCGACTACTACATCGACTTCTACCTCGCCAACCAGCCCGAGATCGGCGGATGCGGCCTGCACGACCCGCTCGCCGTCGCCGCCGCGCTCGACCCGACGCTCGTCACGACGCTCGGCGTGAACTTGAAGGTCGATCTGGACGGTGCGTTCCGCGGTCGCACGATCGGCGACCGGGCGCGCCTGACCGATCCGGACAAGCGCACGCAGGTAGCCCTCGGCGTCGACGTGCCGGAGTTCCTCGAGAGGTTCATGACGCGCATCACCGCCCTCGCGGCGAAGTAGCGGAGCGCCACCCGCCCACGTCTCGTATGCTGGCGCTGAACGCGAGACAATCCGGGGGTGTAGGAAAACCCTATAGCGCTCACGATTCGCGCCAAATCAGGGAACGATAGCAGGTCATCAGTTTCTCTGATGGCAATCGGCCCTGAAGCGGTTCGATTCGAGTTACTGTGTTTGTTCGACTAGGAAAAGAGGCGAACAGACATGTCGGAAGTGACGGCACCAGCCGGAGGGACGAAACGCGGATCGGCCGCGGCACGCAGTACGGCCACAGGCGCATCCGCAGACAGATCACCGTATCTGCGCTCGTCGATCATCGTCGGCGGCGTCATCGTCCTGCTCTTCGTGGCCCTCGCCGTGTTCGCCGGCCCCCTGTCCGCGATCACCGGCAACGACCCGTACGCCGAGCACCCCGAGGCGCTCGCCGGCTCGGTGCCGGCCGGATTCGGCGGCGGTATCAGCGCCAGCCACTGGTTCGGCGTGACCCCGCTGCGCGGCGTCGACCTGTTCTCCATCGTGGCGTACGGCTCGCGCATCTCACTGGGCATCGGCCTGTTCTCCTCGGTCATCTCGCTGGTGATCGGCGTGGCGCTCGGCCTGCTCGCCGGCTATTTCCAAGGACTGGCCGACGCGCTGATCTCCCGCACGATGGATGTGTTCTTCGGCTTCCCGTTCCTCATCTTCGCGATCGCCCTGTCGGTGGTCGTGCCGCAGAGCTTCCCGCGCCCACTGCTGCTCACGCTCGTCCTCGGCTTCTTCGGATGGCCGGGCATCGCGCGACTGGTGCGTGGCCAGACCCTGACCCTGAGCAAACGCAACTTCGCCGTGGCCTCGCGCGTGATGGGAGCCTCCCCGGCCCACGTGCTGTGGCACCAGATCCTGCCGAACCTCATGCCGCTGCTCATCGTCAACGTGACCCTGTCGATCCCGGGTCGCATCGGCGCCGAGGCCGGCCTGTCGTTCCTCGGCGTGGGCATGAACCCGCCGACCCCGTCGTGGGGCCGTTCGATCTCCGACGCGGTCCAGTGGGCGCTCGTCGATCCGATGTACCTGCTGTTCCCGGGCGGCGCGCTGTTCCTGCTCACCTTCGGCTTCAACCTGCTCGGTGACGGTCTGAGCGACGCCATCGATCCGCGCAAGGGGGTCCGCGCATGAACATCCTCGCCTACATCGGCAAGCGCATCGCCAGCTCGCTGCTGGTCATCCTCCTGATCACGCTGGCGCTGTTCCTCATCTTCTTCCTGCTGCCCACCAACCCCGCGCAGCTGTCCTGCGGCAAGCCCTGCACGCCCGAGCAGTTGAGCCGCGTCTCGGCGTTCATGGGCACCGACCAGCCGTGGTACATCCAGATGGGCAGCTACATCGCCGGCATCTTCGTAGGGCGCACCTTCGGCACCGGCGGCGGCGCGGTCGTGTGCGACGCGCCGTGCCTCGGATACTCGTTCCGTCTCAACGAATCCGTCAGCCAGCTGATCGCCGACCGCTTCCCCGTCACCGCCTCGATCGCGGTGGGCGCGGCCGTGCTGTGGCTCGTCATCGGCGTCGCCAGCGGCGTGTGGGCCGCCCTGAAGCGCGATACGCTCGTCGACCGCACGCTGCTCGGCCTGTCCGTCGTGGGCGTGTCCGCGCCGTCGTACCTGATCGGTCTGCTCGCCGTGATCGCGTTCGCGCTGAGCATCCAGATCTTCCCCTCCGGCGGATACGTGAACTTCAGCCAGGACCCGGTGCAGTGGCTCTACCACCTGATCCTGCCCTGGCTGGTGCTGGCGATCCTGAGCGCCGCCGGCTACACGCGCATCACGCGCACGCAGATGATCGGCGAGCTGAGCCAGGACTACATCCGCACCGCCCGCTCGAAGGGCGTGCCCGAGTCGGTCATCGTGTTCAAGCACGCGCTGCGCAACGCGATGCTGCCGGTCATGACCATGTTCGGTCTCGATCTGGGCGGCCTGCTCGGCGGCGCGGTCCTGACCGAGAAGGTGTTCTCGATGCAGGGACTGGGCGCGCTGCTGCTCGACTCCGTATCGAATCTGGACCTGCAGGTGCTCGTCGGGGCGACGCTGTTCGCCGCGGTGCTGGTGATCATCGCCAACCTCATCGTCGACATCTGCTACAGCCTGCTTGACCCGAGGGTCACGCTGGGCAGGAACTGACGCCATCAGCGGCATTCCGATTTCACAAGACTTGCCGGACCGATCGAGGGCCGGCGCAAAAGAAGAGGAGACAACCATGACCAACAAGCACGTGGTGCGCGCCGCGATCGCCGGCGTGTGCGCGGCGGTGCTCGCCCTGTCGGGCTGCGGCGCCAGCAACAACACCGCCAACGGCACGGCGAACGGCCAGTCGACCGGCACCACCGGCGGCACGCTGAACATTCTGCTGTCCAGCACCGAGATGGACCTCGACCCGGCCAAGAGCCAGGGTCTGCCCATCACCACCAACGGCAACATCTTCCGCCGTCTGACCGCATGGAAGATCACGCAGGGCGGCGAGACCAAGGTCGTGCCGGACCTCGCCACCACCACCGGCGAGCCGAGCGACGACGGCAAGACCTGGACCTACACCCTCAAGGACGGCATCAAGTTCGACGACGGCACGCCGATCACGTCCAAGGACATCAAGTACGGTCTCGAGCGCTCCTTCGCCGACCCCCTGACCGGCGGGCTGAGCTACCACAAGACGCTGCTCGTGGGCGCGCAGGACTACCACGGTCCGTTCGACGGCAAGCATCTCGACTCCATCGAGACCCCGGACGACAAGACCATCGTCTTCCACCTGAACGCCCCGTTCGGCGACTGGCCGTGGGTGGCCTCGCTGGCCGCCTTCACCCCGGTGCCCGAAGGCAAGGGCCCGGCCTCCGGCTACGGCAAGACCCCGGTCGCCTCCGGCCCGTACAAGGTCGAGTCGAACGAGGCCGGCAAGCAGGCCGTGTACGTGCGCAACAAGTACTGGGACAAGAAGACCGACCCGGTGCGCACCGCCGGCCCCGACAAGATCGTGTTCAAGATGAGCCAGGACACCTCCGTGGCCGCCCAGTCGATCATGCAGGGCACCGGCGAGGGCAAGAACTCCTTCCTCTCCGGCTTCGTCCCGCCGGCGCAGCTCGCGCAGGCGCAGGCCAACCCCGCCTACCAGAAGCTGCTCGCCACCAGCGGTGACGGCGCCCTCGAATACCTCGCCATCAACACCAAGCGCGTGACGGACCTGAAGGTGCGCCAGGCCATCGAATACGCCGTCGACAAGAAGGCCTACCAGACCGCCTCCGGCGGCGAGATCGCCGGCAACTTCGCCACGACCCTCATCACCCCGGGCATCGCCGGCCGCGAGAAGTACGACCTGTACAAGGCCGACTCCACCGGTGACGTCGACAAGGCCAAGCAGCTGCTCAAGGAGGCCGGCCAGACCTCCCCGAAGCTCAAGCTCATCGCCACCTCCGATCAGGCCGAGACCGCCTCCTCCATCCAGACGAGCCTCAAGCGCGCCGGCATCACGGTGGACATCCAGACCCTGAACGACGACGTCTTCTCCGATGCGGAGACCAACAACGAGGGTGACTACGACCTCGTCATCGGCGGCTGGCAGCCGGACTTCCCGTCGCCGTACGCGAACATCTCCCCGCTGTTCGACTCCTCGCAGATCGGCAACGGCAACTACAACCTCGCCCGCTACTCCAACCCGGAGGTCGACGCCCTCATCAAGAAGGCCACCGAGACCATCGACCAGAGCGAGGCCGGCAAGATCTGGGCCGAGACCGACAAGAAGATCATGGCCGACGCCCCCGTCGTGCCGCTGATCTACTCGAAGAACACGTTCATCCACGGATCGAACGTCACCAACTTCGTGATCGGCAACTTCCCGGCATACCCGGACTACAACCAGGTCACGCTCGCCAGCGCGAACTGACCCGATATCCAAATCCCACGCCAATGACCAGTGAATGCGCCCCGCGAGCCCACCCGGGCACGGGGCGCACCCCATACTTTTCCCAAGTCTTCGTGATCTCATGACCAGCCAAGGAGCAGCAATGAGCGAGCCGCGCGCGATCGTCACCGTCGACGGACTGTCCGTCAGTTTCGACGAGCGGGAGGTGACCCACGGCGTGAGCCTGAAGCTCTACCCGGGGCGCATCACCGCGCTGGTCGGCGAATCAGGCTCCGGCAAGTCGGTGACGGCGATGGCGCTGCCCCGACTCGACCCGTCCGTGGCCAGCGTCAAGGGCCACGCGTTCCTCGACGAGGGCGGCGATGGTGATGATCATGACATCGACCTGCTGGCGGACGACGCGCCGCTACAGCGCATCCGCGGCGAATACATCGGCACCGTGTTCCAGGAGCCGTCCACCGCGTTCAACCCGGTGTTCACGCTGGGCATGCAGGTCGCCGAATCGCTCAAATACCATCAGCGGAACCTCAGTGCCGCCGAACGCAAGGCGAAGGTGCTCGAGCAGCTTCGCGAGGTCGGGCTTCAGGACGCCGAACGCGTCTGGTCGTCGTATCCGCACGAACTGTCCGGCGGACAGCTGCAGCGCGTGATGATCGCGATGGCGATCATCAACCGCCCCAAGGTGCTGATCGCCGACGAGCCGACCACCGCGCTCGACGTGACCACCCAGCAGGCCATTTTGAAGCTCATCTCCTCGCTCGCGGCCGAACTCGATCTCGCGGTGCTCCTGATCACGCACGACATGGGCGTCGTGTGGCAGGCCGCGCAGGACGTGTACGTCATGCACGACGGCGTGATCGTCGAACAGGGGAGCGTGGGCGAGGTCTTCCGCAACCCGAAGGACGACTACACGAGGATGCTGCTGGCGGCGGTGCCGAGGCTGCACGTCGAGGAATCAGCTGAGCCGGCAATCGCCACGGTGCGCGAGCCCGAGCCCGGCCAGCCGGAAAAGTCAGATGACGCCGGCGAGCGCGCCGCGTTGGGCGATGGCAGGGTCGCGGCGTCGATCGAGGGCGTGTCGGTGGCGTATCGCCCCGGCAAGTACGCGGTGGAGGACATTTCGTTCGATCTGGTGGCGGGGCGTACCCGCGCGCTGGTCGGCGAGTCCGGCGCGGGCAAGACCACGATCGCCAAGGTCATCTCCGGTCAGCTTTCCCCGACGCGCGGGCGCGTGCTCATCGACGGCGAGGATCTGGCCAGGGCGCATGGGCGTCGCAAGCGCGGGATCCTGTCCCATATGGGGTATGTGTTCCAGGACAGCGGTTCGGCGCTGAATCCGCGTAAGAGCGTCGCGTGGAGCATCAGCGAGCCGATGAGCGTGCAGGGCGGGTTCTCCCAGGCCGACAGGCGCAAGCGGGTGCTGGAGCTGCTGGATCAGGTGGAGCTGCCGGCCGATGTGGCCGATCGTTTCCCGCATCAGCTGTCGGGCGGTCAGCGTCAGCGCGTCGGCATCGCGCGTGCGCTGGCGCTGAGCCCGTCGCTGCTGATCGCCGACGAGCCGACGTCGTCGCTTGATGTGACGGTGCAGCGGCGCGTGCTGGATCTGCTGCACCGTCTGCAGGTCGAGGAGGGGTTCGCGTGTCTGTTCATCACGCATGATCTGGGCATCGTGCAGGAGGTGTCCGATGTGATCACCGTGCTGCGCAACGGGCATGTCGTCGAGTCCGGCGCGACCGATGAGGTGCTCAACTATCCACGTGCGCAGTACACGCGGACGCTGCTCGACGCCTCGCCGAAGATCGATCTGTGATCCGTGGATGATCCCCGGATCGATCACATTCCCGGGATCAGCCCGCCCGGCGGGTCGAGGGTGAGATAGCCCTCCTCGAGATCGATTTCGGGCACGATCTCGTCGACGAACGGCACGAGCGCGGTCTTCTCGACCACCGGCGTGCCGTCCTTGGCGGTGCCGACCGTCACCGGTTCGGCAAGGCGGATCTTGAGCAGGGACTGGGCGGGGGAGTCGATCACGTCGACGACCTTGCCCACCACATGCCCGCCCTCGACGCCGAGCGCGTTCTCCTCGTCCATGCGGGCCTCGAGGCCGATGAGATCCTTCGGATACCATTCGTCGGCTTCGAGCATGTCGTCCGGATCGTCGGCCTCGCCGTACAGCATGGTGCCGTTGAGTGCCTCGGAGGCGTTGCGGTCGTCGCAGCCCTCGAGCTTGATGATCCATCGGTTCTTGAACGTGCGAGAGGATTCGACGGTGTACTCCGTCTCGCCGTCCTCGGAATACAGCACCGACCCGGGTTCGAAGCGCCATTCCGGTTCGTCGGTGAAGATCTGTACGGTGACCTCGCCCTTCATGCCCTGGGCTCGGCCGATACGACAGACCCTCAGCAGCTCGGGCTGCTGAGGGTCGTCCTGCATAGTGTGCTGATCAGTCATGCTTGGCAGTGTAGCCTATGGCCGTCACCGCCGTCACATCCGATCAGCGTGGCTGTCATCCCGCGTGGGTCAGCGGCGCACATCCATGATGTCGACGCGCACCTTGTGGTCGGACAGGGCCTGCACCACCGTGCGGATCGCGTTGGCCGTGCGGCCGGAGCGACCGATGACGCGGCCGATGTCCTCCGGGTTCACGCGCACGCGAAGCAGTTCGCCGCGCGCGTTCTCGTGGGACTTGACGGACACGTCATCCGGGAAATCGACGATGTTCTTGATGAGATGTTCCACTGCCTGTGCGAGCATGACCAGCCTTCCTTATGCGTTATGCCTGTTGGGGCAAGCTCACTCGGCGTCGGCCGGAGCGGCTTCCTCGGCCGGGGCCTCCTCGGCGGCGGCAGCGGCCTCAGCCTCAGCCTTGGCCTTCGCCTCGGCTTCGGACTTGGCGGCCTTGAGCTTCTGCGCCTCGGCCTCGACGGCCTCGATGCGGGCGGCGGCATCCGGGCCAGCCTCGACGGTCTTCAGGGTGCCTTCGGCGCCTTCGAGACCCTTGAACTTCTGCCAGTCACCGGTGATGTTCAGCAGCTTGTAGACCTGCTCGGTCGGCTGGGCGCCGACACCCAGCCAGTACTGGGCGCGCTCGGAGTCGATCTTGATGGTCGACGGCTGGGTGTTCGGATCGTACGTACCGATCTCCTCGATGGCGCGGCCATCGCGCTTGGTACGGGAATCCATGACGACCACGCGGTAGTACGCGTAGAACTTCTTACCCATGCGCTTGAGACGAATCTTGGTTGCCAAAACGGCTCTCCTTGTAAATGTTGGTTTGTGGAATCGGTTCGCTTTGTGGGGCGCAGCTCGCCGAGCCCACGTGTTCCTCGCGGCACGGGGTGTAGAGGGCGCCACGCACGCGCGAATAACTGAGCCATTGTAACGTCGCGTCGCGACTGCGCGACACGCTGGTCAGGCCAGCGTGATCGTCCCCGTCAGCGCCAGATGATCGGTGTTCCTGACGTGGACCGGTGCGACGTTCGAGAACGTGACGCCCGGCGTGGCGAGGATGTGGTCGAGCTCGATGCGAGGCCAGGGCAGCCAGCTCGGGAACGTCAGGCACGGCCCGGTGCCCTGCATCAGGCTCGCGTCGCGGAACCGGCCGCCCGTCCGCCCGCGCCCGCCGAGCAGCGCGCGGAAGCTCGGGTGGTCGGTCGAGGAGTTGAGGTCGCCCATGACGACCGCGATGTTGCGGTCGCCGATGTGCTTCGCCTCGGCGATCGCGCCAAGGCCGCGGATACCGGCCGACCAGTCGTGGCAGCCGCGCATCGGGGACTTCGGATGGGCCGAGGCGATCGTCGCCGTGCGATCGCCGGCCAGACGCAGCGTGATCGCCGGCACGTCGGCCGCGGGGATCGCGACGACGTTCGCCACGGCCGCGGCGGGCTCGAGCGCCGAGAACAGCATGTTGTATCCGCCGTTGTCGCTGCTCTCCTTCGGCTCGCCCGACTGTCGGTAGGGAAGCAGGCTCTGGATGCCGGCCGTCTCGAGGCGTGCGACGAGATCGTCGTTCACCTCCTGCAGGGCGAGCACGTCGATATGGCGATCGCGCACCTCGGCGACGATCCGCTCCGCGTCGGCACGCCCGTACCGGCAGTTGAGCGTCATCAGGTTGAGCCGGGACGGGAGTGTTTCACGAGACGTTTCACGGGTTGTTTCACGCGACGTGCCGGCGGCTGTGGGACCGCCCTTACCACCCCGCGGATTGAGGCTCTTCGACCAGTACTCGCTGCGACGCGTCGTCGAGGCGAGCGCCACCGCGATCAGCATGCACATCACGCCCCACTCGTGCGCCACTGCGGCGACGAGTGCCGCGGCGCCGAGCGGCACCCATAGGAACGGGATCAGCGCGATCATGTACGGCAACGGCATCCACGCCTCCAGACCGGCCGGCAGGTTCGCGATCGCCACCCATATCGCGCCGATCAGCATCACCGCATACAACACCGTCACCAGCATGGTTCACCCCTTCCCGAATCAGTGGAGCAGACCCGCCAATCCGCCTCCGAAGTTCGGGGGCAGTTCGCCGCCGTTGGCGTCGAGCGCCTCCTGGATCCCCGCGGGCAGGGCCGGGTTCTGCGGCTTCTTCGCGAACGCCGAGCCGCCGGACGCGCCGGACTTCTTGCCGGCGAGCTTGTCGCGCAACGCCTTCTCCTCGGCCTCGCGCTTCATCGGGTTGCCGGACTTGCCCTTGCGCTTGTTCTTGCCCTTGCCCTTCTTGCCGCCGCCCATGGCCGGACCGCCGAAGCCGGGCATGCCGCCGCCGACGCGGTTGGACATGCGCTTCATCATCTTCGCGGCCTGCTCGAAACGCTGCAGCAGCGCGTTGACCTGCGAGACGGTCGTACCCGAACCGTAGGCGATGCGCGCGCGGCGGGAGCCGTCGATGATCTTCGGATCGCGACGCTCGGCCGGCGTCATCGAACGGATGATCGCCTCCGTGCGGTCGATCTCGCGCTCGTCGAACTGCTCCAGCTCCTTGCGATGCGCGGCCATGCCCGGGATCATGCCGAGCAGCGACTTCATCGAACCGAGCTTGCGCACCTGCTGAAGCTGGTCGAGGAAGTCGTCCAGGCCGAACGAGCCGTCGGAGATCTTCGTGGCGGCCTTACGGGCCTCCTCCTCGTCGAACTGCTTCTGCGCCTGCTCGATCAGGGTCATGATGTCGCCCATGTCGAGGATGCGCGAGGCCATACGATCCGGGTGGAAGACCTCGAAGTCCTTGAATCCCTCGCCGGTGGAGGCGAACAGGATCGGCTTGCCGGTCACGGAAGCCACCGACAGGGCCGCGCCGCCTCGCGCATCGCCATCGAGCTTGGAGAGCACCACGCCGGTGAAGTCCACGCCCTCATCGAACGCCTTCGCGGTCTTGACCGCATCCTGACCGATCATCGCGTCGATGACGAACAGGATCTCGTTGGGCTGCACGGCGTCGCGGATGTCGCGCGCCTGCTTCATCAGCTCCTCGTCGACGCCCAGACGGCCGGCGGTATCGATGATCACCGTGTCGTACAGCTTCTGCCTGGCGAACGCGATCGAATCGCGCGCCACCTTCACCGGATCTCCGGTCGTCAGTCCCGGAGCGGACACCTCGTCGCCGCCGTCCGACTGCACGCCCTTCTCCGGG
The DNA here is from genome assembly GCF_006454495.1 of Bifidobacterium sp. UTCIF-38. Taxonomy (NCBI): domain Bacteria; kingdom Bacillati; phylum Actinomycetota; class Actinomycetes; order Bifidobacteriales; family Bifidobacteriaceae; genus Bifidobacterium; species Bifidobacterium sp. UTCIF-38. The sequence goes on from NZ_JFAL01000025.1 coordinate 24,336, forward strand.
GCGTACACCGGCACGCCGGCGCGCTCGCCGACCACCTGCAGCTGCGTCACGGCGTTCGGACGCTGCAGATCGGCCGCGACCAGCAGCGGCGTGTGGCCGGAATCCTTCAGCCAGTAGCCGAGCTTGCCGGCCAGCGTGGTCTTGCCGGCGCCCTGAAGACCCGCGAGCATGATGATCGTCGGCGGGTTCTTCGCGAAGTTCAGCGGGCGGTCGACGCCGGCGCCGAGCACATCGGTCAGCTCCTCGTCGACGATCTTGACGACCTGCTGCGCCGGGTTGAGCGCCTGCGATACCTCGGTGCCGAGGGCGCGTTCGCGCACGCGTGCGGTGAAGGAGCGCACCACCTCGAGCGCCACATCGGCGTCGAGCAGTGCGCGGCGGATCTCGCGGATCGTGCCGTCGATGTCCGTTTCGGAAAGCTTGCCCTTGCTCTTCAGATGCTTGAACGCATTCGAGAGCTTGTCAGTCAAAGAACTAAATGCTGCCATAATGGGTTCAGTCTAGCCGCCACGCGGGAAAACCGGCGGCGGTCGGACGCCGGGCTCGGGCGTGGCCGGGGCCGATGCGGACTCAGCCCGGAGCATAGCCGCATCGGGGGTATCCGGTATCATAGAGGGGCAATAAAAATCCGTGGAATGTGATCACGGCGGCCATGACGGCCGTGTTTTGACAATTTCCTGGACACCACCGAGCTGACTGCTGTGAGCCACTCCCGCCGGTGCGAATACCGAGAAGGGCAAGGGCCAACGCGGACAGCCAAGCACCGGAAGGCCCATCAATGAGCAGTACCCCCAATCAGAATCACCCGCAGAACCACACCACGAACAAGAATCACAAGGCCATCGAACGCCGCGCGCTCACCGTCGGCATCGTCGTCAACATCGCGCAGGTCGCGGCCGGCATGGTTGTCTTCTTCATGACCGGCCTCAAGGCCATGTTCCTCGACTTCTCCTTCACCGCGATCTCCGTGCTCTCGGGGCTCATCGCGGTCTACCTGTCGCGCCGCACCGTGCGCACCACCGAACGCTTCCCCAACGGCATGTTCGCGCTCGAGCCGATCTACGCGATCGCCAAGGCCATCCTCACGCTCTCGCTGCTCCTCTACTCCCTGCTCGACGTCATCCAGGTCGCCTACAACTACTTCGCGCTCGGACAGGGCGAGCCGATCGTCACCGGGCCGGTCGTCATCTACGAGCTCTTCGCCGTGGCGGCCTGCTTCTGCCTGTGCCTCTACTATCGCTCCCGCAACCGTTCGATCCGCGATTCCAGCACGATGCTGAACGCCGAGGCCAACAGCTCCTTCGTCGATGGCGTGATGTCGGCCGGCGTCGGCGCCGTGGCGGTGATCCTCATGATCCTGCCCGCGGGCGGTCCGCTCGGGTTCCTGCACTACACCGGCGACTTCTTCATCACCGTGGCGCTGGTCATCGCGACGATCAAGGAGCCGTTCGGCGTGCTGAAGGAGGCGTTCGTCGAGCTGGTCGGCGGCGTCCATGACGACGACGAGACGAACGCGTACGTCGAATCGGTGGCTCAGCGGCATCTGCCGGCGAACACCGAATACGACAAGACCCTGATCTTCAAGACCGGCATGAACTACACGGTCGACGTGTACCTCGCCGGCACCGGCGACACGATCGACGTGGCCGATCTCGTCGAGTGCAAGCGGTCGCTCGAGCGCGAGCTCAAGCGCCGCCTGCACATCGTCGACGTCGACTTCGTCTTCGACTGATCGCCTACTTGAGGGACCAGGTCGAGCCCTGCGGACCGTCCTCGATGGCGATGCCGGCCTCGGCCAGCGCGTCGCGGATCGCATCGGCCCTGGCGAAGTCGCGCTCCTTGCGGGCGGCGGCTCGGGCGGCCAGCTGCTCGCCGATCAGCGCCTCCAGGGCCTTGTGCTCCGGCGTCTCGTCCTCGCCGGCGCCGGCCGCTCCGGCCGCGCCCTGCGTCACCCACGGCTCGGCCAGCGGGTCGAGGCCCAGCGTGTCGAGCATCGCGCGCACCGAGACCAGCGCCGCGCACACCTCGGCTCTGGCCTCGGGCGAGTCGGCGTGGTCGGTGAGCTTGGAAAGCAGCGTGTTGCCGGAGCGGATCGCGGAGAAGATCGCCGCGGTCGCACCGGACACGTTCACGTCGTCGTTCATCGCGGACGTGAAGTCGGCCGGCAGCTGATCGGCGGCAACGCCCGCGATCTCCTCGCGCGTGGGCTGTCCACCCAGCGCGACGCCGGCACGCTCGATGAAGTTCGCGATGCGCTCATAGGCCGCCTCGGCCTCGACGAGCGCCTGATCGGACCACTCGAGCATCGAACGGTACTGCACGCCGCCCAGCGCGTAGCGCACCACCCAGGCGGAGTGCTCGGCCAGCACGCTCGGCACGGACAGGCCGGTGCCCAGCGACTTCGACATCTTCTCGCCCTTGGCGGTGACCCATGCCGAATGCATCCAGCGCGCGGCCGAGTCGTAGCCGGCGGCGCGGGTCTGCGCCATCTCGTTCTCGTGGTGCGGGAAGCGCAGGTCGAGGCCGCCGCCGTGGATGTCGAACCCGTCCTTCAGGTACCGGTGGCTCATCGCCGAGCATTCGATGTGCCAGCCCGGGCGGCCCACGCCGAATGGCGTGTTCCAGCGCGCGTCCAGCGGATCGGTGTCCTTCGGCGCCTTCCACAATGCGAAATCGCGCGGATCGTGCTTGTCGGGGGAGGCGTCGGCCGGGTCGACCGGATTGTACTTGTCGTCGCCCGCGGCGTCGACGGACGGGCCCATGCGGTCGGCGACGGCAGCCGCCTCGTCCACCTGCGCGGCGCCCGTCTGCTTCTGATGCGTGAGCTCGCCGTAGTGCGGCCAGGAGGCGACGTCGAAGTACACGTTGCCGGTCGGCTTGCCGTTCTCGTCGGTGACGACGTAGCCGTGGCCGTTGTCGATGATGCGCTGGATCAGGTCGATCATGTCGGACATGTGGCCGGTCGCGCGCGGCTCGACCGTCGGCGGCAGCACGCCCAGCGTCTCATAGGCGCGCGTGAACTCGCGCTCGTAGTAGTATGCGCGCGCCCACCACTGCTGGCCAGCGGCGGCGGCCTTGTCGAGGATCTTGTCGTCGATGTCGGTGACGTTCCTCACGAACGTGACCTTGTAGCCGAGCTTCAAAAACCAGCGGCGGATGATGTCGAACGCGACGGCCGCGCGGATGTGGCCGATGTGCGGCGACGACTGCACGGTGGCGCCGCACACGTAGATGCCCACCTCGCCGGGCTTGATCGGCGTGAACACGCTCGTCGTATGCGAGGCGGTGTCATAGAGCTTGAGCCCTGCGGCGAGCGGGGAGACCTTCGCCTCCGTAAGCGCGCTCGGCAATACGGTCGACAACGCGGAAGTATTGAAATCATGCGGTTCTTGACTATTTCCCATACGTCAAGAGTACACCCGTGACGCGTGCGAACGCCGTTTACGTAGCTCGTGCCACAATAGATGGCATGACTCCGCAAGTGCTTGTGCTCCAACACGTGCCCTGGGAGAAGCCCGGGCGCATCCTCACCAATCTCGAGGACCTCGGTCTCGACTATCAGATCCTCAACATCATCGACGAGAAGAAGCCCGACCTGCCCGAATTCGACGAGGTTGCGGGCGTGGTCATCATGGGCGGCCCGATGGGCGCCGCTGACTATGACAAACACCCCGGGCTCAAGGCCGAGGCCAAGCTCGCCCGCGCCGCCATCGCCGTGAACAAGCCGGTGCTCGGCGTGTGTCTCGGCCATCAGATCATCGCCACCGCGCTCGGCGCGAAGCTGCACCACGGGGAGGCGCCGGAGATCGGCTTCGGGCCGATCAAGCGCGTCGACACGCATGACTACTTCTCCATGTGGGACAAGCAGATCGACGTGCTCCACTGGCACAACGACGTGGTGGGTCTGCCGGAGGGCGCGCAGCTGCTCGCCAGGTCGAACGCCACCAAGGTGCAGGCGTACCGCGCCGGATCCGCGCTGGGACTCCAGTTCCACCTCGAGGTCACCGCATCCCTGCTCGAGGAGTGGCTCGCCGAGCCGAGCATGGTCAAGGACCTCAAGGCCGCCGGCGGCTCCAAATCGCAGCTGCGCGAGGACTTCGAACGCTGCAACCCGCTGCTCGAGCCGTTCGCCGAACAGGTGTTCTCCGGCTTCGCCGTGCGCTGCCGCAACTACGCGCAGGGCCTCGCCAAGGCCGAGGAGGAAAGACGTCCCAAGGACCCGGTCATCTCCTGAAACGGCCGGGAACGTCTGCCGCGGCCCCTGTTGCGGCCTCAGGCTACATTGGTGAGTCATGCCGACTTACGATATTGGACTGGAACACGTTTCGCTCGCCTTCGCCACCAAGACCATCTTCACCGATGTGACGCAGGGCGTCTTCGAAGGCGATCGCATCGGCATCGTCGGCCGCAACGGCGACGGCAAATCCACGCTGCTGCACCTGTTCCGCGGCACGCAGGAACCCGACTCCGGCCGCGTGACCAAGCGCGGCGGCCTCACCTTCGGCATGCTCGACCAGCGCGATCCGCTCGATGACGACGCCACGATCCGCGAAGCCGCGCTCGAAGGCCGCGCCGACTACGAATGGGCGTCCGACAACTCCTCGCGCGAGATCGTCGAGGCGCTCCTCGGCGGCATGAGCCTCGACGCGAAGATCGGATCACTCTCCGGCGGCCAGCGTCGCCGCGCCGACCTCGCCCGACTGCTCCTCAAGGACTGGGACATCCTCGCTCTCGACGAGCCCACCAACCACCTTGACGTCGTCACCATCCACTGGCTCGCCGAACACCTGAAGAACCGCTGGTCCAAGGGACAGGGCGCGCTGCTGCTCGTCACCCACGACCGCTGGTTCCTCGACGAGGTGTGCGAATCGATGTGGGAGGTCCACGACGGCGTCATCGAACCATTCGAGGGCGGCTACTCCGCCTACATGCTCCAGCGCGTCGAACGCGACCGTCAGGCCGACGTGCGCGAGACCAAGCGCCGCAACCTCGCCCGCAAGGAGCTCGCGTGGCTCTCTCGCGGCGCCCGAGCCCGATCCACCAAGCAGAAGTTCCACGTCAAGGCCGCCCGCGAGCTCATCGCAGACGTGCCTCCGATGCGCAACACGCTCGAACTGAAGCAGATGGCCACCTCCCGACTCGGCAAGCAGGTCGTCGACCTCGTCGACGTCACTCAGATCTTCGAGCACGCGCAGGGCACGGTATCGGCCGCCGACGCCATCGACCCGGATGTCGCCGCGCTCGCCGACTCCGCGTCGCGCGTGGATGTGGTCGACGCGATGTACGCCGAACCGCAGGTGCACGGTTCGGTCGAGGTGGCCGTTACCGACATGACTGACCCGCGTCTCGTCGACGCCGGCGTGCCCGAGGCGGTCGCGGCCGCCGAGGAGGCTCGCGCCAGGGTCGAGGCGGAAGGCGGGGCGTCGGCCTCGTCTGCGCTGTCGCTCAACGACGATCGCGAGGTGCGCCGCATGAACACCGGTGGCGAGACCATCGGCGGCGGCATCGAGACGGACGGGGCGGAGCCCACGTCCGCGGCGCGCAAGGTCACCGTGAGCGGGCGCGAGATCCTCGACGACGTGACCTGGCTGATCGGTCCGGGCGATCGTTTCGGCATCGTCGGTGCGAACGGCGCCGGCAAGTCGACGCTCCTGAAGCTCATCGACGGCACGATCACCCCCACCGCAGGCCATGTGAACATCGGCAAGACCGTGAAGTTCGCGGTGCTCTCGCAGCGCCTCGACGAGCTCGAGAAGCTCGGCAAGTACAAGATCAAGGAAGTGCTGTCGCGCTACAAGCCGAGTTACATCGTCGACGGCAAGGAGGTCACCCCGGGCCAGCTGATGGAGCGTCTCGGCTTCGAGTCCGCGCAGCTCATGACCCCGATCGCCGACCTGTCCGGCGGTCAGAAGCGTCGCATGCAGCTGCTGCTGATCCTGCTCGACGAGCCGAACGTGCTCATCATGGACGAGCCCGGCAATGATCTCGACACCGACATGCTCGCCGTGATGGAGGATCTGCTCGACACCTGGCCGGGCACGCTCATCGTCGTCTCCCACGACCGCTATCTGCTCGAGCGCGTCACCGACCAGCAGTTCGCGCTGATCGGCGGCAAGGTGCGCCATCTGCCCGGCGGCGTGCAGGACTACCTCGACATGGTCGAGGGGCTCAAGAACGGCAAGGGACTGCCTCCGGAGGTCGCGGGCATCGCGGGCACCGGGTCGGGTTCCGGTTCCGGTTCCGGGGCGAGGGGACGCGGGGATTCGGCGGGTGCCGCCGGTAGGAACGGTCAGGCGTCCGATGCGTCGTCTTCGGTTTCCGCCGCCGCTGCCGGCTCGTCCTCCGCTTCCGGTACCGGTGATTCCGGTGTTGCCAGTGATTCCGCGCCGAAGCTCACCGGCAAGGCGTTCCACGACGCCTCGAAGCGTGTCTCCGCAATCGAGCGCAAACTCGACAAGCTGGAGGAACAGAAGGCTGATCTCGAGGCGCAGATGGCCTCGCACGACCCGAGCGACTACGAGGGGCTCAACAAGCTCAACGAGCAGCTCAAGGCCGTCTCCGACGAGTCGGAGGAGCTCACCCTCGAATGGATGGACCTGTCCGAACAACTCGGCCGGTAGCCCTGCCTTCTTCTGTCTTCCCCCGATCTCGAGCTGTTCACACGGCCGTTCATGCGGATATAGGCCGCGTGTCGTATCCCATCGTGCGGTGAAATCCCCATGAAGCGGTGAGGCGATATTGCGGAATGGCGGAATACCGCCGTTTTGCATCACCGCGCGATGGGCGAAACACTACTTCATGGGACGTTTACCGCGCGATGAGTGGGATTGCATCGCGATGGAACGGTGATGTGGGGTGGTGACGTGGGCGGTCCGGTGGGATGAAGCGTTATTCCCGGTGATCCCCACGGGTTGATGACCGGGACACCGGTCCAACCGATACCGATAGGGGGCGTTCCCCACCTTTGTAGGTGAGGAACGCCCCCTATCGTGTGCCGGATGCCGGCGTCAGCGGCCGGTGATCTCCGAACCGATGACCTTCTCGGCCAGCGCCTTCGGGCCGCGGGTGACGGCGACGGCGCCGGAGCGCACCAGCTCGATCACGCCGTAGTGCTCCAAGAGGCCCAGCAGCGCGTCGATCTTGCCTTCGGCGCCGGTGGCCTCGATGGTGAGCGACTCCGGATTCACGTCGACGACGCGCACGCGGAACAGTCGCACGATCTCGAGCACGTCGGAACGGTTCGACTGATCGGCGGCCACCTTGATGAGCACGAGTTCGCGCTCGACGGTGGTGTTCGGGTCGAGTTCGACGATCTTCAGCACGTGCAGCAGCTTGTTGAGCTGCTTGATGATCTGCTCGAGCGGCACCGCCTCCACATCGGCGGTGACAGTCACGCGCGAGATGTCCGGACGCTCGGTGGGGGAGACGGACAGCGAGTTGATGTTGAACGCGCGGCGGGCGAACAGGCCCGCGATGCGCGCCAGCACGCCCGGGCGGTTCTCCACCAGCACGGACAGCGTATGACGCTCGGAGCCCGGCTTGGATGCGGGATAGTTGGCGGGCATATCAGTTCTCCTTTCCGTTCTCGGAGTTCTCGGAGTTCTCGGCATTCTCGGCGGCGGTTCCAGCCGTAGCCACTTCGTCGTCCTCGATCGGGCCGGTGCCGGTATCGCCCTTCAACGGGTGCAGACCGGGGCGGTACGTCACATCGTCGTTCGACTTGCCGGCGGCGACCATCGGCCAGACCATCGCGTCCTTCCAGACGCGGAAGTCGATGAGCACCGGACGGTCGTTGATCTCGTTCGCCTTGCGGATCGCCTCGACGGCCTCCTCCTCGGTGAACACGCGCATCGCCACGCAGCCGTACGCCTCGGCCAGCTTGACGAAGTCCGGCACCTCGAGCGGCAGCTCGCCGGCGGCGGCCTGCGCGTCGCCCTCGGCGCCGTGCGCCTCACCGTCGAGCAGGTTGGTCTGCGAGTAGTGGTGATCGTAGAACAGGGTCTGCCACTGGCGGACCATGCCGTACACGGAGTTGTTGAGCAGTGCGATCTTGACCGGCGTGTGCGCGAAGAACGCGGCCGCCAGCTCCTCGCTGGTCATCTGGAACGATCCGTCGCCATCAATGAGCCACACCGGCTTCTTGCCGTCGAACTCGCGCGCCGAACCCACGGACGCGCCGATCGCGGCCGGCAGACCGTAGCCCATCGTGCCGAGACCACCGGAGGAGATCCACTCGTGCGGGCCGTGGAAGTCGATGAACTGCGACGCCCACATCTGATGCTGTCCGACGCCGGTCACCCAGATCGTCGACGGATCGGCCAGCTCGGAGAGCTTCTTGACGACCCACTGCGGGGCCAGCGAGCCGTCGGTCGGCTCGTCCCACGTCATCGGGTACTTCGCGCGCCAGCCGTTGATGCGATCCCACCACGGCTTGCGGTTCGGCTTCGGGGTGATGGCCTGCGCGCGTTCGATCTCGGGGATGAGATCCTCGAGCACGGTGGCCACGTCGCCCACGATCGGCACGTCCGGCGTGCGGTTCTTGCCGATCTCGGCCGGATCGATGTCGATGTGGATCACGCGGGCACCCGGCGCGAACGCGTCGAGCTTGCCGGTGACGCGGTCGTCGAAGCGCGCGCCGATCGCGACGAGCAGGTCGCAGCGCTGCACGGCGCCGGTCGCGGCGATCGTACCGTGCATGCCCAGCATGCCGAGGTTCTTCGGATCGTCGTCCGGGACGATGCCGCGCGCCGGCAGCGTGGTGACGATCGGGGAGTCGGTCAGGTCGGCCAGGGCCTTGACCTGCTTGCTCGCGCCGGAGCGCATCGCGCCGCCGCCCACGTAGAGGACCGGGCGGTAGGACTGGTTGAACAGCTTGGCGGCGTCGGAGAGCACACGGCCGTGCGCCTTGGTCGTCGGATTGTAGCCGGGCAGGATCATGCGCTGCGGCCACGAGTAGTACATCTCGCCGGTCTGTGCGGTCTTCGTCAGGTCGACGACCACCGGGCCGGGGCGGCCGGTGGACGCGACGTGGAACGCCTCGGCCATGACGCGCGGGATGTCCTGCGCGCGGGTGACGAGGTACGAATGCTTGGAGACCGGGTAGGTCATGCCGACGATGTCGGCCTCCTGGAACGCGTCCGTGCCGATCGCCTGCACGCCGACCTGACCGGTGACGACGACCATCGGCACCGAATCCATGTTCGCGTCGGCGATGGCGGTGACCACGTTGGTGGCGCCCGGGCCGGAGGTCACGATGCACACGCCGACCTTGCCGGTGGAGATCGCGTAGCCTTCGGCCGCATGACCCGCGGCCTGCTCGTGACGCATCAGGATGAAACGGAACTTCAGATCGTCGGTGATCTGATGGTAGACGGGCAGGATCGCGCCTCCCGGGATGCCGAAGACGTCGGTGACGCCCAGATCCTCCAGCGAACGGACCAGCGCCTGGGCGCCGGTCATCTTCTCGCCGTCGACGATGGTCTGCTTGTCGCTTACGGGCGTTTTGGGCACGCCGCTGAATGCCTGCAAAGGCGTGGGTAAAGCCATAATCCTCTCACACTTCGCTTCTGTTGGTTCTCGCCGACCTGCCGCCGCCGGACGGCCGCGACTGGTGGTCGCGCCCTGCGGTCCTGTCGGCCTCGATTGCGACGAAGACCGGTTTCGTGGCCGGTTTCGCGCGTGTTTTCTCCAGTGTATTCGCGTACGTGACGTTTGCGCCATATGGCTCAATGGGCGGAATTCTATCTTGGCACCCTCTGACGGGACGTTGCCGTACGGCAAACGGCAGGGCTGTTTGCCGTACGGCAACGTCTACTCGTCGAGCTTGTGCCAGGCGGCCTCGGCGGCCGCGAGCTGCGCCTTGCGCTTGCTCGTGCCGCGTCCGACGCCGATGATCGTCTCATCGTCGCCGAGCGTGACACGGGCAATGAACTCCTGCGCGTACTCCGGGCCGGTGACGGCCATGTGGTAGACCGGCTCCTCCTTGCCCATCTTGTGCGCCTTGACGGTCAGCGAGGTCTTCCAGTCGAGCGCCGGGCCCTCGGTGGCGACCTCCTTCAGGGTGTCGTCGATCAGGCGATGGACGGTGTTGCGCGCGCCGTCGATGCCGTGTTCGACGAACGTCGCGCCGATGAGCGACTCGACGATGTCGCACAGGATCGAGCTCTTCTCGGCGCCGCCGTCCGCCGCCTCGCCGTGGCCGAGCAGGATGTACGGGCCGACGTGCAGCTTGTCACGGGCGATCGCGCTCAGTGCCTCCTCGGAGACGGCCTTGGCGCGCATCTTGGCCAGCTGGCCCTCGGTCATGTCCGGGTGGATGCGGTACAGGGTCTCGGTGGCGACGAGTTCGAGCACGGCGTCGCCGAGGAACTCGAGTCGCTCGTAGTGCTTGACGCCGGGGTGTTCGTGCGCGAAGGATCGATGGGTGAGCGCCTGGACGAGCAGCTCGGGGCTGATCGTCGTGTCGAGCTCCTTCAGGAGCGCTTCGGCGGCGGCGTTGGACGGGCCGGCGGTGCGCACGATGTGCGAGGCCTTCTCGTCGGTGGTGTTGGCTGCGGTGTTCTGCTGATTCTGCTGGGGATTGGTCATGATGGGTGATGTGGTCGGGGATAGTTACGCGAAAGCCCCGCCACCCGTCGATGGCAGGGCTTTCTTGCAGTTCATGCCGTGATCAGTTTCGGCGACTCACTTGGCGTGAGGGGCGCGGATGGCTTCACGGTAGATGCGGCCGCGGAAGGAACCGCAGCTCGGGCAGGCCACGTGCGGGAGAGCCGGAGCGCCGCAGTTCGGGCAGCTCACGGTGGCCGTAGCGGTCGCCTTCCAATTCGCGCGACGCGAGTGCGTGTTGGCGCGCGAGGTCTTGTACTTAGGCAGTGCCATTTTCAGTATCCTCTATTTCGTTCGAACATTTGAGCTTAAGCGTTCAGTACTCTAGCGCAATGCCCGTACAATGTCACTCCGAGCGGATCTCGGCGTTTCTTCGGCGGGTGATATCCCGGAATCCCGAATCGGGCCCCTGCGACTACTCCCTGCTGTTGCTGTTCTCTTCGGCCTCGAGCTGGGCCTTCAGAGCGGCGAGTCCGTCGAAGCGGCTGTCCGTGATCTCGTGGTGATGATCCGGATGCTCGTTCAGGTCGATGCCGCACTGCGAGCACAGTCCGAGGCAGTCCTCGCGGCACAGCGGCTGCAGCGGCAGCGCCTCGACGAGCGTGTCGCGCAGCAGTGCCTCGATGTCGGCGAACGCGCCGCCGTCGAGCAGCGGGTAGGAGTCCTCCGACTCCTCCTCGCCGGCGATGATCTCGACCTCGCCCTTCTTCTTGCCCTTGTCCTTGCCGGCGTTATTGGCCGCTTCGGACTCGTAGGGGAAGAACGCGGTGACGTTCACGCCCCAGTCGCGCTTGAGCGGCTTCAGGCAGCGGGTGCATTCGGCATGCACCGGGGCGGTGACGCGCGCGTTGAGGATCAGCCCGTCGACGATCGAGTCGAACGAGCCGTCCACATGCACCGGCGCACCCTCATCGACGCCGATCACCTCGTCGCCGATGCCGCCGGGAGCGGGGAAATCGGCATTCACCTCCTTGGACTGCCCGGCGCGGGAGGCGACCTGCGCCACCGAAATCGCCCACGGGGAAAGTTCAGGACGAGCCATAATATGCAAACCCTTTCTTATTGCCTTACTGCGCCTCAGGATAATCGTTGATGTCGAGATGCGGCAGGTCCTGTGCCGCGGCCTTGCGACGCTCGTAGAGCACGTTGAGGCCCGCGTCCACATCGCCGCCCATCTTGTTGAGCTGCGCGCGCAGCGTCTCCATGACCTTCGTCGAATACTCGTCCGCGCCATGCGTGAGATGATCGGCCTTCGCCTGCGCCGTGTTGAGGATCGTGCGCGCCTTCTGACGCGCCAGTTCGGTGACGTTCTCCTGACCGGCGAGGAACTGCGCCTGCTCGTTGGCCTCCTTGACGATGTCGGCGGCACGGCTCTGCGCGGACGCGACGATCGCGTTCGCCTGCGTCTGCGCGCCCTCCAGCCGACGCTCGGCCTCGCGCATCAGCGCGGAGGCGCGTTCGAGCTGCACCGGGAGCATCTTCTTGAGCTCGTTCAGGTTGTCGGAGAAGTCGTCGCGATCGATGCGCACCTGACCGGGGGAGAAGATGCTGCCCTTCGCCTCGTTCAGCGCAGACTCGAGTCGGTCGATGATGTCGTAGACCGTCGTGAACTCCTCACGACTCTGATCCATATCGTCATCGACGTCGTCGTCGCGCAGATCCGGCAGCGGGAACGGGGACTTGAGCACGCGGGAATCGTCGCCTGCCTTGGCGTCGGCGTCCGCGCCACCGTTCGCGCCCGCGCTGGGAGTCGTCGGGCTTGGGGTCGTCGCCGGCATCGTCGCGGACAGGGACGGCGCGGTCTGGGTCGCGGACTGCGGTGCGGGGGAGACGCCGGCCGCAGCCGCACGCACGCTGTCGACCGTGTCATCGCTGGCGGCTTCGGGCGCGCCCGCGATGTCGGTGAAATCGACCGCCGGCGCGACGTAGCCGTTGCCGGCGGCCGTACCGGTCTGAGCCGCGTCCGCCGCGTTCGCGCCGTCCGCCGTCCCCGCGGTCAGATCGACGTAGCCCTCCGGGTGCTCGCCCGGCTTCGAATAATCGGTGATATCGCTCATCATGCGTTCCTTTCCGTGGACTGCGCGTCCGTCGACGGCGCGGGCGAAATCTGCCCACGCAACGCCTCGTTCAGCATCGGCACCACGCAGTCGGGCACCATGCCGGTCACGTCGCCGCCGTGACGGGCCACGTCCTTGACGATCGAGCTGGAGATGTGCTCGAGCACCGGATCGGCGGGCAGGAACAGCGTCTCCACGCCGCCCAGCTTGCGGTTGACGAGCGCCATGCCGAGCTCGGCCTCATAGTCGCCGTTCTGACGCAGGCCCTTGACGATGACCGACGCACCGACCTTGTTGCAGTAATCGGTGATCAGCCCGTCGGTGGAGGAGACCACAACGTTCGTGCAGCCATCCTTGGCAAGGGCGCGACGGATCACGTCTACACGGGTCTCGGTGGGGAACATCGGCGTCTTGGCGGCGTTCACCGCCACCACCACATGCACTTCGTCGAAGAAGCGCGCACTGCGTTCGATAACGTCAAGATGTCCGGCGGTCACGGGGTCATAGGAGCCGGGGCACACTGCTTTGGTCATAGGCACTAGACTACCGCGCCCATGCGCGTGATGCGGTGATGTGCGCCGGCGCCACGGCGATTCGTCGCCGTCCGTCGCCGCCGTTACCTCAATCGTTTGCGCGAACACTATGATGGAAGGCAGAACATGCCCTACAAGGAGGTCGTCATGATGATCAACAACGCGCTCGCCGATGCATATCTCGACGAATATCTCGACGCCGACACGTCCTCGCCGCTGTCCAACCCGGATGCCGAGACCGGCACCGCGGTGCTCGAACGCCCCGAGACCAAGGAGGAGAACAAGCGCGCCGACGACGGCGACGCCGACCGTTTCGCCCACTACGTCTCGCGCGATCGCATCGCCGAGTCGCAGGCGACGGGCCGTCCGGTCGTCGCCCTGTGCGGCAAGGTCTGGGTCCCCAAGCACGACCCGTCCAAGTACCCCGTCTGCCCCGACTGCAAGCGCATCTACGACGAAATGCGCGGCTGGTGATGCGAGACTGACGCCGGCATCGGTATGACGGCTGCGCGTATTGCACGTGATCGCATACCGATGCCGCATCGCAGCGTCTGAGCGCGATGTCTTACTTCGGCCGACTTCGGCGTCGGCTTTGTGGAAGGGCTCTGGGTGCCACTGCTCATACTCACCTGTCCACATTGCTATCGCCTGACGAATCGTTTGCGCTCCGAGTTTATGTCGAGCTCGGTTGAGATACGTTGCAGCGGTGGCGTGGCTAACGTGCATGCTATTTGCGACATCCGCGACGGATGATCCTTGGCTGAGCAGGACCATCACCTCCTCTTCGCGGTCCGATAAAGGAGTGAAGTTCTGGCTCCTGTCGTGCTTCAGACGCATATAGGCATTGCGGGAAGAGTCGAACCCCTTGGGGTATACGCCGCCCCCCAGCACGGTCCTTGCTGCGTCGACGATCTGCGATTCCTCGCTTTTCGTCACGATACCTTGCGCACCGGCTTCCTTGAGGCGTGGGGAGTAGCGATCCAACGGGAAGGCGGTGACTCCCAGCATCAGCACCGCGGGAGTGCGCCTTCGGATCTGTCGGCACACATCCACCCCAGACATGCCGTCGAGGGACATGTCCATCAGCAGCAGACGGGGCATGGTGTCGGGATTCAGGCAGAGTCGCACGGCGTCGCGACCGTTCTGTGCTCGCCAAGCCACGGTCCCGAGGCGATTTCGTTCGATGATCCGGCATAGGCCATCCAACGCGATCGCATCATTGTCCAGCACCGCGATCGGCGCAACGGAGGCCGATGCTGGTGCGTTGCTCGAGTGCTGCATGCTGCCTACCTTCATATGTCTTCATCCAGCATATCCATGGCTCCTCGCATTTGCTTCATGGCGAATATCGAAGTGCTTGGGCCAGTTGCATACTGTATACATGATGAGTGTTTGATGAACGGATTCGTGTAGTCACGGCGATGACGCATGCCGTTGCCGTTCGATGGTCCATGCCGTAATGTGACGACCATCCGATGGATGGATGGTGTAGCGCTTACCGGCGACAGCGGCGAAGGAGACGACCATGGCGCGGTATCATCTGAGCTCTCGACTGCGTCGTACGACGATCGTCGCGTGTGCGACGCTCATTGTGATCATGACGCTGGCATCATGCGCCTCGAATCCTCTCGCCTCGGGCGGAGGCGGAGGGAACGGCGGTACCGGATCGAACAGCGAACCGACGTTCACCGGGGCGCATGCGGAGGACTATTCGTGGGCGTACGATCAGGCGAAGCGCGACGGTAGCGAGTTCGCAGTTCAGGCGCTCTCCGACGGCAAGCTCGCCGAGGCGGAGGTCCAGGAGGCGGCGGACCGCTATGTCTCCTGCATGACGGACAAGGGATACACCGCCACCATGTCCATCGATGGAACCAGCACCATCTATCACCCTGATCAGACCACCGATCAGGCATGGGCCGACCGCATGCATCGCGATACCGACACGTGCGAGAAGGAGTCCGGCATCGACTATCTTGCGGGCTTGCTGCTGATTGACAAAACCAATCCGGACGGCAAGAACGACATATCGATGATCATCGACTGCATGCGCCGGCACGACGTCGTCGACGACTCGATGACCGATGCGCAGATCGAGGCGGAGCTCAACGCCACCAGTCCGGACACCTACTTCAGCAGGATCCCCCTCGACATGGCCGACCCCAACTACGATGCGAACAAGGCCAAATGGTCGCAGGAGTGCCGCGTCAATCCGCGCGAGCTCTAGCTTTAGCACCCTGCGCATAATCCTGTTTCCTGGCGGCGATTGGGTCCTTTGCGTTCGATCCTGTAGGATCCGGCGTTATGGGGGCTTGCGGGGTCGGGAAAACGTCCGATCCCGTAGGATCCGATACGGCGATCGGGGTGGATCGGGATGAGACGCGTGAGGAGCCTGCCACTCAGTGCATGTCAATCGGTTGACGTTCGTTGAGTGGCAGAAAACCGTGCCACTCAACGCGATTTCGGTGTTTTTTCACGTTGAGTGGCAGACACATCGGGAGCAGGGGTGGCCCTTGCGATATTGGCTATTGCAGAATCGTTGGAAAATGGCCCTTTTGACAGCATGTCAAAAAGGCGGCGAGATGGGAATCACGTATCGTCGTGCCACTCAACGCCAAAATCGCCGATAATTGCGTTGAGTGGCACGGATAAGTGACATGACTGGGACATGACTGGGCTGGCGCGGTTGAGATGGAACAATTGAGCGGCACAGCTGAGTGAAAGTTGACCTCGATGCAAAATGGCTGGCTTCGTCTCCAAGGTGAGGGGTTCCGGTGTGTGTGGGGGGGGCGGGTGAGGAGTTCTTGGGTGAAGGCTCCCGGGGTGAAGGCTCCTGGGGTGAAGGATTCCGGGGTGAAGGGATTCGGTGCGGGGAGGAGGCTTGCGCCGGATGTTGGACCGTCAGCAGTCGATCGAGTATTTGCGGGTCTTGTAGTACTTCCAGTCCGGCAGGGGGCGGTGCTCGTCGAGCGCGCGCTTGATGTCGCCGTAGAAGTGCAGCTTGCGCTGCACGTGCAATGCGGCCTCGTTGAGCGCACGCCGCTGCTCGTCGAGCGCCTCGCGACGCGACTCGAGCAGTTCGAGGATCTCGTCGATGTGCTCGGGCTCGTTGCTTTCGTAGAGGAAGAACTTCTTGAGATCCCCGATCGTCATGCCCGCGTTCTTGAAGCAGCAGATCGCGCGCAGACGGTTGATGTGGCACTCCTCGTACTCGCGCTGCCCGCTCGCGTTGCGCCTGACGTTCGTCAGCAGTCCCTGATCCTCGTAGTATCTCAGTGCCGAGGGCTCCATATGGAACTGTCTCGCCACCTCGCGGATCGTGTAGGTCCTCGGTTCGTTCGCCGGCTCGCCGCCCGTCGATTCGTCCCGCATCGGCTCGTCACCCATGTCGCTCATCCCGTCCGTCCTTCCCCGCGGCCGCGGCGTCGTACGACACGCCGTCCGGCCATGGCCTGTTTGCATTCAAGTCTACTTGAACTGTGAGTATGGTGGCGAATGAATCGACCGAAGGAGAACAACGATGCTCGAACCCATCATCGGATACACGCCGGCGGACGACCGCTACGCGACCATGACCTACAACCGCTGCGGCAAATCCGGCCTCAAGCTGCCGGCCGTCTCGCTCGGCTTCTGGCACAACTTCGGCGACCTGACGCCGTTCGACCACATGAAGCAGCTGGTGTTCACCGCGTTCGACCACGGCATCACCCACTTCGACCTCGCCAACAACTACGGTCCCGAGCCCGGCCAGGCGGAGAAGAACTGCGGCCTGCTGCTCAACAAGTACTTCAAGGCCCACCGCGACGAGCTCATCATCTCCACCAAGGCCGGCTACGAGATGTGGGCCGGCCCGTACGGCGACTGGGGCTCGCGCAAGTACCTGATCGCCTCGCTTGACCAGTCCCTCGAACGTCTCGGCCTCGACTACGTCGACATCTTCTACCACCACCGTCCGGACCCGGAGACCCCGCTCGAGGAGACGATGGGCGCGCTCGCCCAGATCGTCAATTCCGGCAAGGCGCTGTACGTGGGTCTGTCCAACTACGACGGGGAGACCATGGAGAAGGCCGCCGCGATCCTCGACGAGCTGCACGTGCCGTTCGTCATCAACCAGAACAAGTACAACATCTTCGATCGCACCGTCGAAAAGAATGGGCTCAAGGACACCGCCAAGAAGCTCGGCAAGGGCCTCATCACCTTCTGCCCGCTCGAGCAGGGTCTGCTGACCAACCGCTACCTGAACGGCGTGCCGGCCGACAGCCGCATCGCCGTCGACCCGCGCTTCCTCAAGGACTCCGCCCTCACCCCGGAGCGTCTCCAGCAGATCCGCGAGCTCAACGACATCGCGATCGCCCGCGGCCAGACCCTCGCCGAGATGAGCCTCGCCTGGCTGCTGCACGACGACGCCGTCACCTCCGTGCTCGCCGGTGCCTCCAAGCCGCAGCAGATCGTCGACAACATCGGCGCGCTGAAGAACACCACGTTCAGCGCCGAAGAGCTCGCCAGGATCGACGAGATCTCCCAGCGCTGAACACCGCGGCGGCAGCCGCGAAGGATCCCGGCCGAAGTCACAGAACAGTGACTTCGGTGGGGATCACCGGGTCGCCGCGCATGAGGCTCTGCGCCGCGATCGGCAGCTCGGCAAGCGCCTTCGCACGGTAGTCGTGCGCGCGCTGGATCGCGTCGTGGCCCTGCCACTCATGGTCGATCTCGCCGTGATCGACGAAGTCGACCATGAGATCCTTCCAACCCTCCTCCGGGCGGAACGCGGCGAGCTTGTCCTCCGAACCGGAGATCACATGCTCGACGTCGGCCAGCCCGTACTCGTACGAGCGGTAGGCGACCTTGCGGCCCGGCACGGTGGCCTTGTCCTTCGACTTCTTCATGACCGGGACCATCACGCCGTCCGCGCCCTCGCGCTCGGTGAGCTTGTACACCATCGCGCACGTGGGGGCGCCCGAGCCGGTGACGAGCATCGTGCCCACGCCGTACGAGTCGACCGGCGCGGTCTGCAGCGCGGCGAGCGCGTACTCGTCGAGATCGTTGGTGACGGTGATGCGCGTGTTCGTCGCGCCGAGCGCGTCGAGCTGGTTGCGCACGCGCTGCGCCATGAGCGCGAGATCGCCCGAATCGATGCGCACGCCGCCGAGCTCCGGTCCGGCGACCTCGACCGCGGTCTTCACGGCCTCTTCGATGTTGTACGTGTCGACGAGCAGCGTCGTGTTCCTTCCCAACGCGGCGATCTGCGATTCGAACGCCTGACGCTCGCTGTCGTGCACGAGCGTGAAGCAGTGCGCGGCCGTGCCGATCGCCTTGAGGCCGTACATCTGCGCGGCGAGCAGGTTCGCGGTGCCCTGGAATCCGCCGACGACCGCGGCACGTGCTGCCGCGACGGCCGACCACTCGTTCGTGCGGCGTCCGCCCATGTCCATGCAGGGGCGGTCCTTCGCCGCAGAGGCCATGCGGGAGGCGGCCGAGGCGACCGCGGAATCATAGTTCAGCACGGACAGGATGAGCGTCTCGAGCAGCGTGCATTCGCCGAACGTGCCCTCGACCTCGAGGATCGGCGAGTTCGGGAAGAACATCTCGCCCTCGCGGTAGCCCTTGATCGTGCCGGAGAAGTGGAAGCTCTCCAGCCACTTGATCGTCTCGGGGCTCACGACCTTGCGGTCGGCGAGGAACTTGAGATCCTCGTCGTCGAGGTGGAAGCGCTCGAGCTCGTCGAGGATGCGCCCGGTGCCGGCGACCACGCCGTAGCGCCGGCCGATCGGCAGATGGCGGGTGAACACCTCGAAGACGCATTTGCGGTCCGCGGTGCCGTCCTTCAGACATGCGTCGAGCATCGTGTATTCGTACATGTCGGTCATCAGCGCCGGTGAATAGTCCATGTGATCGCTCCCTTGGGTTTGGATGCTTCGCTGTGATTTCGCTGGGCAACAGCCTACTCCGATTCGCATGCTCCGCCTAGACTGGTGACCATGAGATTCATCGCCGGACTGTGGCGGCTCGCGATCGCCGCCATGTGCTTCGTCGGCACCTACGAGGCGTGGCACAAGCCTGAATATTGGACCTATTTCACCTTCCAGACCGGATTCGTGCTCGGCTTCGTGATGCTGTGGGCGGGCGCCGCCACGATCCTCAAGGGCATCGAGCCGCCCGCATGGCTCAAGGGCTGCGTGACGCTCTACGCGATCGTCACCGCTCTCGTCGCGTTCCTGCTCATGCCGCCCGACGACCCGGCGTACGTGCCGGCCGTGCTTGGCCTCATGACGAACACGTGGCTGCATCGGGTCGCCCCGATCATGGCGGGCATCGACTTCCTGATCTTCGACCAGCATCGCCGCTTCGAATGGCACTACATGTTCACGTGGCTCGCCTATTTCCCGCTTTATCTGGCGTTCGTGCTCGTGCGCGCGGCGCTGCTCCCCACCTCCGGCCCGGCAGCCGGCGGCAACCCGTACCCGTACCAGTTCATCGACCTGAAGGCCCTCGGATGGGCGCAGTTCGGCATCAACTGCGGCAAACTCGCGTTGGGGTTCCTCGCGCTGAGTCTTCTGCTGTTCGTCATCGACCGGATCCTGCCGCCCAAGCCTCTGGTGGGATGATCCTCTCCGGCCGCACACGGCGTAAGCTGGGGTGCATGGTCGAAATCACAGATATGCTGGGCAACAGCTCCATCACCCGTCAGGACGGACGCAAGGTCGACGAACTGCGTCCCGTGAGGATCACCCGTCACTTCACCGATGCGCCGGAGGGATCCGTGCTCATCGAATGCGGCAACACGCGCGTCATGTGCACCGCCACGTTCACGCCGACCGTGCCGCGCTGGCGCAAGGACTCCGGCCTTGGCTGGGTCACCGCCGAATACTCGATGCTGCCTCGCGCCACGAAGGAGCGCACCCCGCGCGAGTCGGTCGCGGGCAAGATCGGCGGCCGCACGCACGAGATCAGCCGCCTGATCGGCCGGTGCCTGAGGGGCGTCATCGACATGCAGGCCCTCGGTGAGAATCAGATCCAGCTCGACTGCGACGTGCTGCAGGCCGACGGCGGCACGCGCACCGCGTCCGTCACCGGCGCGTTCGTCGCCCTCGTCGACGCGGTCAACTGGGCCGAACGCAACCACCACATCAAGTCCGCCGACAAGGTGATCAAGGACTACGTGTCCGCCGTGTCCGTCGGCGTGATCAACGGCACGCCGATGCTCGACCTGCCGTACGTCGAGGACAGTCAGGCGATGACCGACATGAACGTCGCAATGACCGGCTCCGGCAACTTCATCGAGATCCAGGGCACCGCCGAACATCGCCCGTTCAACCGGGCCGAGCTGAACACGCTGCTCGACCTGGCGCAGAAGGGCAACGAGGAGCTGCAGGCCGCACAGCGCGCCGCGCTCGCCCTCGACTGATCGCGGACTGATCGCGCCCGATACCTGATAGGACCTGATAGAAAGGACCGTCCATCCCATGAAGCTCGTAGTCGCCACGCACAACGAAGGCAAGCTCGTCGAAATCCGACGCATCCTCGAGGAGGATCTCGGCGCCGACGCCGCGAAGGTGGAGCTCGTCTCCGCCGGATCGCTCCACCTGCCCGACCCGGTCGAGACCGGCGTCACGTTCCAGGAGAACGCGCTGCTCAAGGCACGCGACGTCGCCCGCCGCACCGGACTGCCGGCCATCGCCGACGACTCCGGTCTGATCGTCGACGTGATGGGTGCCGCCCCCGGCATCCTTTCCGCCCGCTGGGCCGGCGCGCACGGCCACGACAAGGCCAACAACGCGCTGCTGCTCGCCCAGATCGAGGACATTCCCGACGACAAGCGCACCGCGCGGTTCCGCTGCGCCGCCGCGCTCGTCGTCCCGGGCGACGAGGTCGACTCGACCGCCGGCGATACGCTCGCCGCGGGATCCGACGCCGCGCTCGCCGCGCATCACGTCATCGTCTCCGAGACGGTCGAGACGGGGGAGATGCCAGGTCGCATCATCCGTGAGGCGCGTGGCGAACACGGTTTCGGCTACGATCCGATCTTCGTGCCGGACGACCAGCCCGGTCGTACCAGCGAGGAGCCCGACTGCGAGGGCGAGCCGCTCACCAGCGCCGAGATGACCCCGGCCGAGAAGAACGCGATCTCGCATCGCGGCAAGGCCTTGAAGGCCCTGGTTCCCGCCATCGAGGCCCTCCTCGATTAGCGTTGTCCGGAGCGCTGCCCGCAGATCACGCCGGAATCAGGAAGTTCACGGCGGTCATCAGCACGATCGCGATGATCGCCGTGATCGACAGCGTGAACCCGGCGAGCTTCGCGTTGCCGAGCACGCGGTCGGTGAACAGCGTCGAGAACACGGCGGTCGGCGCGAGGGAGAGCATGACCGCCGCCTTGCGCACCGACGCGTCGAACGGCAGCAGGAACCAGCACGCGGCCGCGAACAGCACGCCGAGCGGCAGCCTCCATCCGAGCACCTGCAGCACGTCCATCACGTCCTTGCGGGTCTTCGGCAGATCCATGAGCATGCCGACCATGAACACCGAGCAGAACGAGTTCGCGTCCGCGACCGGCTGCAGCAGCGTCGGCACGAACGAGGGGATCGGGATCGAGAAGACCATCACCACGATCATCAGCATGTAGATGTCGAATGGCACCGACGTGAGGAAGCCCTTGAGGACCTGCTTGAGCTTCGCGCGGCGGGCGAGTCGCCTCGCGTCAGGGTCGGTCGGCTTCGTGTACGGCATCGTCGGCGCGGAGCCGGCGTGCTGTTCGGCGAGCGTGCGATTCATGTCGATGTGCAGCAGCGACGTGGTCATCACGTTCGATCCGGCGGTGACGACCACCGAATTGCCGATGTCGAACATTGCGGCCGTCACCAGCGCTGACGGGCCCATGAACGCCTGGATGACCGGGAAGCAGAAGTTGCCCACGTTGAATCCGGAGCAGTTGAGCATGAGGAACGCGCGGTCGGCCACCGGGCGGTGCCGCGTCGCCGCGTAGATGATCAGCAGCGGCAGCAGTCCGAACACGAAGGCGAACAGCGAGATGAGCAGCATGCTCAGGTGATGCGGGTTCGTCGCGAACGAGACGATGATCGAGGCCGGCAGGGTGAAGTCGAAGACGACGACCTGCATGACGCGGTAGTCGCGCGGACGGAACAGTCCTGCGCGTTTGACGAGGTATGCGGCGGCGATGATGAGCAGGAACGCGATCGGTTTGAGCAGCGCGATCATGATGGCTTCTTCCGCTTGTCTTCTGTCTTGGTGTGTATCTTGGCGCGTATCGTCGTGTTCCGTGTTGTCCCGATGCCGGTTGCCACGGTGTCACGACCTCGTGAGAGCTCGTAAAAGACAGTGCGCGAGATGGGACTTGAACCCACACGACCGAAGTCACAGGAACCTAAATCCTGCGCGGCTACCAATTACGCCACTCGCGCGCAATGAGACAATCTATCATAAGCCCTGATTTCGAGTGGACGGGCGGTGCGGCGTGTGATCGCGGCGTGCAGCCTGCGGCGCGCGTGCGCGCGGGCCTGCGATAAAACAAAACCCCGGATCGAGCGATCCGGGGTGATGGAGCCACTTGTCAGAATCGAACTGACGACCTGCTCATTACGAGTGAGCCGCTCTACCGACTGAGCTAAAGTGGCGTCGTGCTTGGAAAGCATTCGCGATCCATGCACGAGAAGAAGAGTATAGGGCATCGTCGGGAAAACGCAAAATCGACGTGTCGCGCGAGTGGCGGCCGGCGTGTCGCGCGGCCTGCGGCGATGGCGGCGGTGGTGGAGAGATGCACTCGAGCGGCGCGCGGCTACGGGCGTCTGCATTTGCCGGTTCGGATCGTGGAAGTGGGGCGAAGGCCTGCGATGACGCGCCGGCGGATCGTGCCCGGCGATTCGCCGTCCGTTCACTGCTACGTTGCCGATATGTTAGCGTTTATTCTTTTTGTGTTATTGTGTCCGCTTTTGTGAGTATTCTGTTCCTTGATAAGGGACATCGCGTGACCGACTCCGGCATCGCCGGGCAGGCCCCGCGCGACGTTTCGATCGATGATGAAAGGAATGGAATCCATGGCCATCAATCCTCCCATTGACGCCACCCAGACCCCGGCGTGGGTCGCCCTGCAGAAGCACTACGACGAGCTGCAGGCCGAGGGCATCAGCCTCAAGAAGTGGTTCGCCGAGGACAGCGACCGCGTCAAGGAGCTGAGCTTCGACGCCGGCGATCTGCACTTCGACCTGTCCAAGAACCTCATCAAGCCGGAGACCCTCCAGCTGTTCGTCCACCTGGCCCGCGAGGTCAAGCTCGACGAGCGCATCAAGGCCATGTACACCGGCGTGCACATCAACAACACCGAGGATCGCGCCGTGCTGCACACCGCGCTGCGCCGCCCGGTCGAGGATGAGGGCAAGTACATCGTCGACGGTCAGGACACCGTCAAGGACGTGCGTGAGGTCCTCGACAAGATCTACGCCTTCGCCGACGACGTCCGCTCCGGCAAGTGGACCGGCATCACCGGCCGCAAGATCGAGACCGTCGTCAACATCGGCATCGGCGGCTCCGACCTGGGCCCCGTCATGGCGTACGAAGCCCTCAAGCCGTACGCGGACGCCGGCATCTCCGCCCGCTACATCTCCAACATCGACCCGAACGACCTGGCCGAGAAGACCAAGGGCCTGGACCCGGAGACCACGCTGTTCATCATCGTCTCCAAGACCTTCACCACCCTGGAGACCCTGACCAACGCCCGCGAGGCCCGCACCTGGCTGCTCGAGGAGCTGGCCGCCAACGGCGCCATCGACTCCAACGACGACGCCCAGAAGGCCGAGGCCATCAAGAAGCACTTCGTCGCCGTCTCCACCAACCTGGAGAAGGTCGAAGAGTTCGGCATCGACCCGACCAACGCGTTCGGCTTCTGGAACTGGGTCGGCGGTCGCTACTCCGTCGACTCCGCCGTCGGCACCTCCCTGGCCGTCGTCTTCGGACCGGCCCGCTTCGAGGAGTTCCTGCACGGCTTCCACGAGATCGACGAGTACTTCGCCAACACCCCGTTCGAGAAGAACGTCGTCGTGCTGCTCGGCATGCTCAACGTCTGGTACCGCAACTTCTTCAAGGCCGCCTCGCACGCGGTCCTGCCGTACGACCAGTACCTGCACCGCTTCCCGGCGTACCTGCAGCAGCTGACCATGGAGTCCAACGGCAAGTCCGTGCGTTGGGACGGCACCCCGGTCACCACCGAGACCGGCGAGATCTTCTGGGGCGAGCCGGGCACCAACGGCCAGCACGCCTTCTACCAGCTGATCCATCAGGGCACCCAGCTCATCCCGGCCGACTTCATCGCGTTCGTCAACACCCCGAACCCGACCAAGGACGGCGACCAGGACGTGCACGAGCTGTTCCTCGGCAACTACTTCGCGCAGACCAAGGCCCTTGCGTTCGGCAAGACCGCCGAGGAGGTCCGCGCCGAGGGCACCCCGGAGGAGATCGTCCCGGCCCGCGTGTTCACCGGCAACCGTCCGACCACCTCGATCTTCGGCGTGGCCCTGACCCCGTTCGCGCTCGGCGAGCTCATCGCCCTGTACGAGCACATCACCTTCGTCGAGGGCACCGTCTGGGGCCTCGACTCCTACGATCAGTGGGGCGTCGAGCTCGGCAAGCAGCTGGCCAAGCAGATCACCCCGGCCATCTCCAAGGATGACGAGGCCCTGGCCGCCCAGGACGCCTCCACCCAGAGCCTGATCAAGTTCT
Organism: Bifidobacterium sp. UTCIF-38; assembly: GCF_006454495.1. Lineage (NCBI taxonomy): Bacteria > Bacillati > Actinomycetota > Actinomycetes > Bifidobacteriales > Bifidobacteriaceae > Bifidobacterium > Bifidobacterium sp. UTCIF-38. The sequence continues at coordinate 49,255 of NZ_JFAL01000025.1, forward strand.
ACCGCGAGAACCGCGAGTTCTGATCCCGATCCCTACGATCGGTCGGTTGACTGACTGACAAGCGCCCGGCACCACATCGCATGGTGCCGGGCGTTTGTTTCATTTCCGGGCCGTATCGAGCTGTACGATGGATAACGGAAAGGCAAGGAGGCAATCATCATGGCAATGACGCTTGAGCATCACACCGACTATCCGATGGCCGCAAAGGTCTATTTCACCCGCGACATCAGCCCCGCCGGACTGATCCGCGTCTACGAGGCGCTCGGCGCGCGCCCGCACGGCAAGGTCGCCGTCAAGCTGAGCTCCGGGGAGGGCGGCAACACGCACTATCTGCAGCCGTCCCTCATCAAGGATCTCGTCCAGCGGCTCGATGGCACGATCGTCGAATGCAACACCGCCTACGCAGGCACGCGCGACACGTCCGAACACCACTGGAAGACGATCAGGGAGCACGGGTTCACCGACATCGCCCCCTGCGACATCCAGGACGAGGAGGGCGAGATCGAGATCCCGGTCGAAGGCGGCCGGCGCATCACCGGCGACATCGTCGGATCGCACTTCCCGAACTACGACTACTACGCCGTGCTTTCGCACTTCAAGGGACACGTGATGGGTGGCTTCGGCGGAGCTCTGAAGAACATCTCGATCGGCATGGCCTCCTCGCGCGGCAAGAAGCGCCTGCACTCCGGACAGGACGAGATCCTCGCCCAGCCGTTCAGCGGCGACCAGGACGCCTTCCTCGAGGCGATGGCCGAGGCCGCGACCGCCGTGTTCAACGCGCTCAAGGGCAACATGCTCTTCATCAACGTGATGAACAACCTCTCGGTCGACTGCGACTGCGACGGACACCCGAGCGCGCCCGTCATGGACGACATCGGCATCTGCGCCTCGCTCGACCCGGTGGCCGTCGACCAGGCGTGCGTCGACATGGTCTACGTGTCCGACGACAACAAGGAGCCGCTCATCGAACGCATCGAATCCCGTCACGGCATCCACATCATCGAACACGCCGTGGAGATGGGGCTGGGCTCGCGCGACTACCATCTCATCGACCTCGACGCGCGCTGAGCCGCTAGCCATCGGACCATCGTCATCCGGCAACAAATCAAATCCGGTCTCCGGTCCGGACGCAATCCCGTCCGGCCGGAGACCAGCCATCAGTCGTCATAAGGAGCTTGTCATGCAATCCACTTCATCCACCCGCACGGTCGCCAGCGTCGCCGCCCGTGCGCTGCCGTCGGTCAAGGTCCAGTCGCTGGCCGCCGTGCTCGCCGTCATCGCGGCCGTCGCTCTGCCGCAGATCTTCCATCTGGGCGGCGTCGCGCTCGGCCTCGGCCCGGCCCTCGGCCAGACGCTGCTGCCGATGCACCTGCCCGTCCTGCTCGTCGGCCTGCTGGCCGGCCCCTACGCCGGCGTCGCCACCGGCGCGCTCGCGCCCGTCGTGAGCTTCGCGCTCACCGGCATGCCGATGGCGCCGATGGTCCCGTTCATGGTCATCGAACTCGCCGCCTACGGTCTGGTCGCGGGACTCCTGCGCGGGGTGCGGTTGCCGCTCGATTCCGCCGCATCCGCCCTGCCCGCGCCGATCGAATGGCTCGTCAAACTGCTCGGCGCTCAGGTCGCCGGCCGTCTGGTCGACGCGCTCGCGATCGGCGTGGCCGTCGCACTCCTCGGCAACACGACCATGACCGTCGCCTCCGTGTGGGCCGCGGTTCTGACCGGTCTGCCGGGCCTCGTCCTGCAGTGGATCGCGATCCCCGCGATCATGACCGTCGTGGACCGCGGGCACAGGCGCTGACACGGCATTCGAGACCTCTTGTCAACGGTGTCGTCGCATTTCTTAGGCACATTTTTCGTTTCTTAGGCAGGTGCGCTTGCCGGGGCGACTGGAAAAGGCTTGAAACCGCGGGCCTTTGGCCTTGTCTCTCACGGGAAGGTGCCTAAGAAGTGAAAAATGTGCCTAAGAAATGCAGGGGGAAGGGGAAATAATGCAGGGGGAAGGGGAAATCATGTCGACTGACGTGGAACGTGCGAGGAAGATGTTGCTGGACGACCCCTCGCTCGGGGTCGTGGCCTACCGTGGCGGCGGGTGTGGCGGCGGGTGTGGCGGCGGGCGCGGCGACCGCCACGGCCGCAATGGCGAATCCGACGAGATCCTCACCGGATTCGGCCGCGGCGTGCGCCCGCTGCTGCAATGGCTGGCGGACGGCCGCAGTCTCCTCGGCTATTCGGCCGCCGACCGCGTGGTCGGCAAGGGCGCGGCCCTGCTGTATGCGCGCCTCGGCGTCGTCGCCGTATACGGCGAGACGATGAGCGAGGCCGGGCTGGCCACCCTGCAGGCGCAGGGCATCGCCGCCTCCTACGGCACGCTCGTGCCGGTGATCCTCAACCGTGCGCACACCGGCGTCTGCCCGATTGAACGGTCCGTGGCCGCGATCGACGATCCGCTCGCCGCTGAATCAGCCATCCGTACTGCCGTCGCCGAGTTGATGGCGGCACGATGAAGCCGTACGGGTCACACAACGCGCGGCTCATCGCGCTGATCACACCACTTGGAACAGCATGCACTTGAGATAGTCGGTCTCGGGAATGCTCCAGACGATCGGATGATCCGGCGCCTGCTGACGCTCCTCGATCTGACGAAGACGCACGCCCGCATCGCGCGCCGCCTCGGTGAGCATGCGCTTGAAATGCTCATGATCCATGAAATGCGAGCACGAGCAGGTCGCCAGATAGCCGCCGCGAGGCAGGATGCGCATCGCCCTGTAGTTGATCTCCCGATAGCCTCGCGCGGCCGAGCCGATCGTGCTGCGGCTCTTGGTGAACGCCGGCGGATCGAGGATGATGAAATCGAATCGCTCGGGATTGTGCGTGCGCTCCAGCTCGGGCAGCAGATCGAAGATGTTCGCGACGGTGAAGTCCATGCGGCCGGAGACGTCCGGCCCGTTGAGACGCGCGTTCTCCCTCGCCATGTCGATGGCGGTTTCGGACACGTCGACCGCGCGCACGAACTGCGCGCCGCCGCGGGCCGCGTTGAGGGCGAATGAGCCGGTGTGCGTGCAGCAGTCGAGCACACGCCGGCCCCGGGCAAGTCGCGCCACGGCGCGGCGGTTGTACTTCTGATCGAGGAAGAACCCCGTCTTCTGGCCGTTCGCGAAGTCGACGTGATACCTGACGCCGTTTTCGGTGATGTCGGTAACGGTCGGGGCGAAATCGGATGTGTCCGATGCCGACCACCAGCCGGTCGTCTGCTCCAGTCCCTCCAACGCGCGCGTGGACACGTCGTTGCGCTCGTAAATGCCGCGCAACAACACCCCGTCCTCGGCGAAGACCCTGAGCAGCGCGGGGAAGATCACCGGCTTGAGGCGCTCCATGCCGGCTGACAGGGTCTGGGTGACGAGCACGTCGTTGAACCGGTCGACGATCAGCCCGGGGAATTCGTCGGCCTCGGAGAAGATCACACGGCATGCCGTGATGTCGTCGTCGCCCATCACGGTTTTGCGATACTCCCACGCCCAGCGGATCTTGCGCTCCCAGAACGCCGGCGAGAAGTCGTCGTTGGCGTTGCGGGTCACCAGACGCACGCGGATGCGGCTGTGACGCGACAGCAGGCCGGTGCCTAGATAGGTTCCCTTGAGGTTCACGACGTCGACGATCGAGCCGTCCGGCAGGGCGTCGAGCGGGATGATCTCATCCTCGGTCCGGGGCGCGTTGAGCAGCTCCTTGCGGCGACGGCGCTCGCGGAAGTCGTCGCGTTTCGGGCGGGTGGTGCCGGAATCGCCTTCGGTCTCGGCGGTTCCGCTGGTGTTGCCGCTGGCGTTCGCGTCGAGCGCTTCCCACGCGCCGGGTTTGAGCGATCCATTGTTGTCCCAAGCCTCACCTGACGGTAGCGCGAACCGCCTGATCTCACCCTCGTATACCCATGGATGCCCGCTTTCGAGCGCGCGTGCGCCCTTCTCGGTGATCACGGCTCGTGGGTATGCTCTGTTCGTTTTCATGGCGCTGCCGTCCTGTCCTGTTGTTGCTTGTCTTCGTTTTGGTTGAAGCTCGTGTCGCGCCCGTGGGGGAATCGCGGATGATTCAGTGCGTCAGCACGGGGATTCTGGTGTTCGGCGAGAGCGGGCCGGTCGGGAGGAATCCGGATGCGGGGATCCGCATCAGGTCTCGGTCGCGGGCGTTCATCGGATAGTCGGCGTACGCGCAGATGCGATGCTGCCCGTAGCCGACCCGGTAATGGGTGTCGTCGGCCGAGGCCTCCACGCTCGGATCGCCGTAGCCGAACCACATCTCCAGGAACGTGCGTTCGCGTATCGACGGCACGTCGAATTCGAGTTCGGGCGACGCCTCGGGATGCTGCTGAAGCTGGTCGCTCGCCCGATCCATCTGTTCGCGGATGGACCGCCAGTCCATCTCGTCCCATTCGAGACGGTTGTATTCCTCGTGCCTGCTCGGCCAGAAATCGTCGTCGAACGCACCGGCGTACGGTTCGCTGACCTGCGGGAATTCCAGCTGTCCCAGCGCGACGGCCCTCCATACCGCCTTCCGTCCGATCTCGTTGTTGGCCGTCAAGGAAAACGTGCCCATGATTACCCTCCACCACCCTGATTGCTGTTTCGTGGGGTCGCGGGCACTCAGTTATGCGCCGCGCCACGCCGTCCTGCGACGGTGAAGACATATGTGATTGTGTGTTTGTGTTTGTTTGGTATGTGAATTCAGCAAGTCCAATATATGGACTATTGAAATCGTCATCCGATACTAGAGGAGGCGTGTGCGGCCGGTTGCCGCCGTCCGGCTCGTGGAAGGGGGTGGTCCGGCTCGTGGCAGGGCGATGTCCGGCTCGTGGAATCAGAGAAGGGCGTGGTCGGCCAGCCAGCGTCGTGTCTCATCCGCGCAGGTGAAGCGAAACGCCTGCAATCCCGCGGCCGTGGCGCCGTCCACGTTGTACGACGAATCGTCCACGAACAGCGTGGACGTGCGCTGAACGCCGAACCGCGCGAGTGCGAGATCGAAGAACTCCCGGTCCGGCTTGGCGGCGCCGTCGCCGTCGCGCCCGGAGACGACGACGCCATCCAGCATGCCGATGAGCTGCGGGAGGCGGCCGGCCATGATCGGCCAGGTGTCGCGCCCCCAGTTGGTCAGCCCCCATACGCGCACGCCCCGTCGTCTCAGATCGGCGACCAGTTGCGGCATGCCGGGCATGGGACCGGTCAGCGTGCGATCGACGTGGTCCGCGTAGGCGCGCATCATCGCGGCGAGCCGCGGACCGTACTCGTTCTCGTAGTCGGGCAGCAGGTCGACGTAGTCCGTGCCCCTGTCATGCAGGTCGTCGAAGTACATGAACCCGCAATGATCGTCCTCGGCGAACATGCCGTCGATCTCGTCCGCCGGGAAGAGCCCCTCCAGCGCAAGCCTTGGACGCCAGTCGACCAGCACCCCGCACAAGTCGAAGATCACGTTGTCGACCATCGTCGATCGCCTTCCTTTCCGGCCCCTTTCCTTTTCCGGGCCGATGACCGATGGACGATGGTAGGGGAGCGGTGCCGGGCGCGGATGCGCGCGTCCGGCTCCCGGGCGATCGCCGTCCGGCTCGTGGAATGGACTGGGGTGATTCGTCGGATCGCGGGGCCGCCTTCCGGGGTTCGTCGCCTGTCCCGCCCGAGGGATAATCTTGACGATTGCTGTGTCGTGAGACGGGTCACCGCATAAACCCGTTTCGCCCAGGAAGTCCAGCCGGGCCGCCGCAAGGCGCGTCTCCCGGCGGATTGACACCCCCTTCGTCGGCGAACCGGCGAGGGAACGAATCGGCGTGCGTGGAGTCGCATCGGGCGGGATGCCCGGGGAACGGCCATGAAGCGCATGCCCCCAACCGGTGGCCGATATGCGGCGGCACCTAAGGAAACACCATGGTTAACGCCATTGACGCTTTTGACGCCAAGCACATGAAGCCGGCCGAGGAGATCCCGACCTTCCGTCCGGGCGACACCGTCGACGTGAACGTCAAGATCAAGGAAGGCAACAACTCCCGTATCCAGACCTTCACTGGCGTGGTCATCGCCCGTAAGGGTTCCGGCGTGCGCGAGACCTTCGTCGTCCGCAAGATCAGCTTCGGCACCGGTGTTGAGCGCCGCTTCCCGCTGCACTCCCCGTCCATCGACTCCATCAAGGTCGTGCGTCTGGGTCGCGTCCGCCGCGCCAAGCTCTACTACCTGCGCGCCCTGCGCGGCAAGGCCGCTCGTATCGTCGAGCGTCGCGCCAAGTGATATCACTCACGTGAAAATCGGCCTGGAAGCCTTCCGGTTTCCGGGCCGTTTCCATACCCACGCACTATGATTGGTCCGAGCGCATGGGCGGCATGCACATGGGCATGTGGGCAGTACATGGACGAGCAGGAAGGGAACCATGGCATCCAACGAATCCGACGAACGCGACCAGTACACGTTCGACGTGGCCAATCACGGCGTCGATCCGTCCGACATGCCCGTCACCGCCGAAGTCGTCGGCGTCAGCGAACAGCCGGTCGACCCGGCCGTAGGCGCCGGCGGAAACGGCGGCCGAGGCGGTGGCAGACGCAGGGAGGAGCACGACGACAACTTCTCCTGGCGCGACACGCTCATCTGGTGCGGCATCCCGATCCTCGTCGTCATCCTCATCCGCGTCCTGCTCGTCGGCTTCTACGAGATTCCCTCGCGTTCGATGGAAAGCACCATCGAACCCGGCGACCGCGTCGTCACATCCAAACTCTCGCCCAGGCCCTTCGGGCTCAAACGCGGCGACGTCGTCGTCTTCCACGACCCCGCCAACTGGCTCGCGGGCGAACAGTCCGGCAATCCGCTGGCCGGCGACTACCTCATCAAACGCGTCATCGGCCTGCCCGGCGATACCGTCGAATGCGAAGGTGCCGGCCAGCCGATCAAGGTCAACGGCGTCGCCGTCAACGAAACCGCCTACCTCAAGGCCGGAGTCGACCCCAGCGCCTTCCCGTTCAGCGTGACGGTCAGCGCGAACCACATCTTCGTCATGGGCGACAATCGCGCCAACTCCGCCGACTCCCGCTACCATCAGGACGACGGCGACAAGGGTCTCGTGCCGATGAGCGACGTCGTCGGCGTCGGCATCGCCCGATACTGGCCCCTCAGCCGCATCAGTGGACTCGACGCCCACCACGAGGTCTTCTCCAACGTGCCCGACGCCGGTTCGGACGGTTCGGCCGGTAACGCCGCATGATCACCCCCACGCTCGATCTCGAACGCGACCTCGCCGCACAGGGCTACGACCTGATCTGCGGCTTCGACGAGGTCGGCCGCGGCGCGCTCGCCGGACCGGCCATGGTCGGCTGCGCCGCGATCCGGTCGCACGATCTCGACAGCGGGGCCATCGACGTTCCCGCGGGCGTCGCCGATTCGAAGCTCCTGACCGAGCATCGTCGTGAGGCCATCTACGACGAGCTCACCGACTGGGCCGCCGCATACGCCGTCGGCTCCGCCTTCAACACCGAAATCGACGACTGGGGCATCTCGTACGCGCTGGGCGTGGCCGCCCTGCGCGCGCTGGCCGATGTCGAGCGCAAGTTGGGACTCGCCCGCCCCATCCGCGTCGGCGCGATCCTCGATGGGCCGAGCGACTACATCACCAAGGCGCTCAACACCTTCGACGCGCCGGACGTCCCCATCCCCGCGCAGGTGACGACCAAGGTCAAGGGCGATCGTCACTGCGCCGTCGTGGCCACCGCCGCCGTGATCGCCAAGGTCACCCGAGACCATCTCATGGTCGAACTCGCCGAATCCGACCCCAAGTACGAACCTTACGAGTGGCAGCACAACAAGGGATACGGCACCCAGGCCCACCGCGACGCCATCGCCCAACACGGCCCCAGCGACCAGCATCGTCTCTCCTGGAAGCTCACGTAGGGTGGTTGGTCGGGGGATCGGCGTTCACCGTTCGGGACACGCTCAAGGCCGCTCGGCCAAGCCTACGGTCCCGAACGGCGAACGCCGATCCCCCTCCAGTGCAATACGTGAGTTAGTGTCCTGTGTTGTAGATTCGTTGTTGGATTGACTGTCTCTCAGACTCGTTTCAGACCTGCTTCGCAGGCCGGCGCGTCCTGCGATTACGGCACGCGCTGCGCGCGTCATGCTGGTTTGCCTGTCGGCTCGTACGCTGCCTGCACATTGCCTGCAAATAGCTTCGCCGTTTGCCTCGCGGCAACGTTCTGGCCAACGGCAACGTCCTGACAAAGGGAGTCGGAAACGAGGCCAACGAATTTCTGAAGTGCGATGCCAGGTCTGCGTCACGCAGGTGTCCACGCAGGTGTCGCACAGACCTGCGTCAACTATCCGCTCACCAGACAAATTCGGCCCTAGCGTCCAGTCCGATCCGAGCCCATTGCACCCGACCCTGTAGTATCCGGCGCAACAACCCTCATTTCCCGCCCCATTGCGTCCGATCCCGCAGGATCTGCCGCAATAACCCACATTTCTCGTTCCGTTACGTCCTATCCCATAGGGTCCGCCGCTATGGGGCCTGCAAGGTCGGGAAAACGTCCGATCCCGTAGGCCTGATGCGGCGACCGGGGGCGGATCGGGGGATGGACGCGTGATGGGTCGTGATGGATCTGCCACTCAGCGCATGTCAATCGGTTGATGTTCGTTGAGTGGCAGAAAACCGTGCCGCTCAACGCGATTTTGGTGGTTTTTCGCGTTGAGCGGCAGACAAGACGACGGCAGAAGCGACTCCTGCGATACCGGTTATTGCGGAATCGTTGGAAAATAGCCGTTTTGACGTCATGTCAAAAAGGTGGCGAGGCGGCAATGACGCATCGTCGTGCCGCTCAACGCCAAAAACACTGATAATTGCGTTGAGCGGCACAGCAGGGGTACGGCCGAGCGGCCTTGAGCGTGTCACGCCCAGCGGATTCCGCCTCACCGCGGCCCACGACGGAACTTGGCGAAACGAACGAAACCGAACATATTCCGAGTATCCTGTGAGCGCTCACTGTGTCGTCTACGCGTTCGCGATAAGCTGGAGCCCTAAGGCCGTCGGTGCCGTAATGTGCCGTCAGTGCAATGCCGCGCGGAAGGAGAAGAGGTATGGGTTCCAGCCGCAGTTCGAACAAACGTCCCTCGATGTTCGAGGTCGCCAAGCTCGCAGGCGTCAGTCACCAGACGGTGTCACGCGTCATCAACAACTCCCCGGACGTCTCCGATACGACCCGCGCCCGAGTCAAGGCCGCGATCCGCGAGCTCGGCTATCGCCCGTCGAACTCCGCGCGTGCCCTCGCCTCCAGACGGTCGCGCACGATCGGCCTGATCGCCGGCGGCCTCAAGTTCTACGGCCCGATCTCCGCGATCTCCTCGATCGAATCGATCGCCCGCAGCCACGGCCTGTTCATGAGCGTGATGATGGTGCACGAGGCGCTGTGCACGCAGCAGGAGTTCGACAATCTCGTCGACACGTTCAACGAGCAGAACGTCGACGCGTTCATCTTCCTGACGCCGACCGACGTGATGCTCGACGTCGCGTGCCGTGCGCGCGTCAGCCAGCCGCGCGTCATCGTCACGTCGACGCACGGCGGGATGAGCATGCGCGAGGCGCGTTCGCTGATTCCCGATGACGGGCTGAAGCGCACGTCGTTCGTCGGCATCGACCAGTGGGGTGCGATGAAGGACGTGATGCGTCTGGTCAAGTCGGCCGGGCATCGCCGCGTCCTGTATCTGGCGGGCCCGTCCGAATGGCGTGACGCCGCGACGCGACTGACTGCGTGGGAGACGCTGTCGGCCGAGGAGTCGATCCAGACGCAGGTGATGCGCTGCAGCACGTGGGAGTCGAGCGAGGCGTACGCGAAGATGAATCGTCTGATCGATACGGCCGGCGTGACCGGCGCGAAGCTGCCGACGGCGGTCGTCGCGGCGAACGACAGCCAGGCGGTGGGCGTGGCGCGCGCGCTGCACGAGCACAGTCTGCGCATCCCGCAGGATGTGAGCCTCGTCGGATTCGACGACATGACCGCGATGGACAACATGTATCCGCCGCTGACCACCGTGCGCCCCGATTTCGAGGGGCTCGGCACGGCCGCGATGAAGGAGGTCCTGCGTCTGCTGGGGGAGGAGCAGTCGCCCCAGCTGCCCAACTCGCAGCATGGAGTCGGGCTGGTACCGGCCAAGGTGCGCGACCGCATCTCGCTCGGCCCCGTCCCGCCCCGCGTGGTGTAAACGGCGCTATAAGGCCGAATTGGGGTCTGTTATCAAACCGTTATCGGACAAGACACGACGGGGTTGAGTTCCATCGGTCCAGTCTGTACAATGGTGCACGGAAATTGTGAGCGTTAACAGCCTGCCCGATGAGGGGCTGGAGCAACGCCTGCAGGACGACGATCGGGCGGTGATGACCGGCCGGTCAGTGAGGAGTCACACACTATGGCAGCTACGAACGATTCGGAGCAGGTCGCCGCGATCGCCGAGAAGATCCGCGCCGGCAAGACCTCGCTGGGCATCGAATTCGGTTCCACTCGCATCAAGGCCGTCCTCATCGACGACACCTACAAGACCATCGCCTCCGGCGACTACGGCTGGGCCTCCCATCTGGAGGACGGCCTGTGGAGCTACTCCAAGGAGGAGATCTGGAAGGGTCTGCAGTCCGCATACGCATCCATGGCCAACGACGTCGAGACCGCGTATGGCGAGAAGCTCACCCACGTCGGCCACATCGGCTTCTCCGCGATGATGCACGGCTACCTCGCCTTCGACGAGAACGGCGAACTGCTCGTGCCGTTCCGCACCTGGCAGAACACCAACACCTCCGAAGCGCACCAGAAGCTCTCCCAGCTCTTCCAGTACAACATCCCGGAACGCTGGTCCATCGCCCACCTCTACCAGGCGGTCCTCAACAAGGAGGAGCACGTCTCCAAGGTCGCGTACTTCACCACGCTCGCCGGCTACGTCCACTGGAAGCTCACCGGCCGCAAGGTGCTCGGCGTCGGCGACGCCTCCGGCATGTTCCCGATCGACCCGACCACCCACACCTACGAGACCGAGTTCGTCAAGCAGTTCGACGCCCTGCCCGAGGTCGAGGCCCAGCCGTGGAAGCTCGAGGACCTGCTGCCCGAGCCGCTCGTCGCCGGTACCCCGGCCGGCGAGCTGACCGCCGAAGGCGCCAAGCTCCTCGACCCGTCCGGCGTGCTGCAGCCCGGCATCGTGCTCGCCCCGCCGGAAGGCGACGCCGGCACCGGCATGGTCGCCACCAACTCCGTGCGCGTGCGCACCGGCAACGTCTCCGCCGGCACCTCGATCTTCGCGATGGTCGTCCTCGAGCGCAAGCTCAAGGCCCTGCATCCCGAAGTCGACCTCGTCACCACCCCGGCCGGCGATCTCGCGGGCATGAGCCACGCCAACAACTTCACCTCCGACCTCAACGCCTGGGTGGGCCTGTTCGGCCAGTTCGCCGCGGCCCTCGGCCAGCCGGTGGATGCCGGCACGCTCTACGGCACGCTGTTCCGCGCCGCCATCGCCGACGACGTCGACGCCAACTGCGGCGGACTGCTGAACTACCCGTTCCGCTCCGGCGAGTTCCTGGCCGGCCTGCCCGAGGGCCGTCCGCTGTTCGCCCGCAGCCCCGAGGCCCACATGACCCTCGGCAACTTCATGCGCGCCCAGCTGTTCTCCGCGTTCTCCCCGGTCAAGATCGGCATGGACGTCATGACCAAGCAGGAGCACGTCCAGATCGACTCCCTCGTCGGCCACGGCGGCATCTTCACCACCCCGAAGGTCGCGCAGAAGATCCTCGCCGCCGCGTTCAACACCCCGATCAAGGTCATGTCCACCGCAGCCGAAGGCGGCGCATGGGGCATGGCAGTGCTCGCCGACTACCTGTGGAACACCAACGAGGACCACACCAACCTCGCCGACTACCTCGACGGTCGCGTGTTCAAGGACGCGCAGTCCACCACCGAGGAGCCCAGCGCCGGTGACGTCGTCGGCTTCGAGGACTTCTTCGCCCGCTTCTCGAAGGGCCTGCCCATCGAGCACACCGCGATCGAGTCCATCGATCTCGAAGACAAGTAGTTCCTCCCCCGGCTCCCTCTGATAGGACGTTGCCGTGAAGCAAACAGCAGAGCTGTTTGTAGGCAACGTGCGAGCCGACAGGCGAGCCAGAAGGCTGACTGGGGGAGATACCCGAATTTTTAGAGCAATCGTCAATCCAAACAGTGGAAAGGAAAACCCAAATTATGGCTACTTTGGCTGATTACGGTCCCGAGGTTCGTGCCGAGGTCAAGCAGGTGCGTGAGGTCGTCTCGAACCTGCACCAGCAGCTGATCAAGTGGAATCTGGTCGTGTGGACCGCCGGCAACGTGTCGCAGCGTCTGCACACGGCGGATCTGATGGTGATCAAGCCGTCGGGCGTGCGCTACGAGAACCTGACGCCGAACTCGATGGTCGTCACGGACTTGGAGGGCAACGTGGTCGACGGTTCCGAGGCGCCTTCCTCGGATACGGCGTCGCATGCGTACATCTACCGCAACATGCCGGGCGTGTACGGCGTGGTGCACACGCACTCCACGTATGCGACGGCGTGGGCGGCGACGGGTCAGAACATTCCGTGTGGTCTGACGATGATGGGTGACGAGTTCGGCGGTCCGGTGCCGGTGGGCCCGTTCCGTCTGATCGGCTCGGAGGCGATCGGCAAGGGCGTCGTGGAGACGCTGGCGAAGTATCCGAAGTCCCCGGCGGTGCTGATGCAGAATCATGGTCCGTTCACGATCGGCAAGGATGCGGAGTCCGCGGTGAAGGCCGCGGCGATGACCGAGGAGGTCGCGCACACGATGTGGGCGGCGCGTCAGCTCGGTGAGATCATCGAGATCCCGCAGGAGGACATCGATAAGCTCAACGATCGTTACCAGAACGTCTACGGTCAGCACTGATCTGATGGTGCGCCTCCTGCGTTGCGGGAGACTCGACGTACCTTCGTACGCCTTCGTCTCCCGCGCCTTGGATTCGCACACATCAGACCACCGCTGACTACGCCAGCACTGAGTAACACTTAACCCAAGTAATAACCACAACAACGAAGTAAAGGAAGTAACCCATGGTTATGGAGAACCCGTTCGAGGGCAAGGAAATCTGGTTCGGCGTCGGCTCGCAGGACCTGTACGGTGAGGAGGCCCTGCGTCAGGTCGCCATCCACTCCGCCGAAATGGTCGACTACCTCAACAACACCGGCAAGATCCCGGCGAAGATCGTTTTGAAGCCCACCCTGAAGTCCTCCGACGGCGTCAAGGAGTTCATGGTCGAGGCGTCCGCCAACCCGAACGTCATCGGCGTGATCACCTGGTGCCACACCTTCTCCCCGGCCAAGATGTGGATCCGTGGCCTCGAAGTGCTGACCAAGCCGCTGCTGCAGCTGGCCACCCAGCACCACAAGGAGATCCCGTGGGAGACCATCGACATGGACTTCATGAACCTGAACCAGGCCGCCCACGGCGACCGTGAGTTCGGCTACATCGTCTCCCGCCTCGGCATCAAGCGCAAGATCGTCGTCGGCCACTACACCGACCCGGAGGTCGCCGAGAAGGTCGGCACCTGGGCTCGCGCCTGCGCCGGCTGGGACGCATCCAACAACATGAAGGTCATGCGCTGGGGCGACAACATGCGCAACGTCGCCGTCACCGAGGGCGACAAGACCGAGGCCGAGCGCGTCTTCGGCGCCTCCATCAACACCTGGGCCGTCAACGAGCTCGTCGCCGCGTACGAGGCCGTCAAGGACGATCAGGTCAAGGAGATCATCGAGGACTACAAGGCCAAGTACGACGTCGACCCGGCCCTGCTCGACTCCAAGTACGACTCCCTGTTCATCGCCGCCAAGGAAGAGGCCGCGATGGTCAACATGATGCGCGCCAACGGCTGCACCGCCGGCGTCGACAACTTCGAGGACCTCGGCGCCCTCCCGCAGCTGCCGGGCGTCGGCCCGCAGCGCTTCCCGTCCGAGTACGGCTGGGGCTTCTCCGCCGAAGGCGACTGGAAGACCGCCGTCCTCGTGCGCATCGGCGCCGTCATGGGCTACGGCCTTGAGGGTGGCGCCTCCCTCATGGAGGACTACTCCTACAACTTCACCGAGGGCGACGAGCTCGACATGGGTTCCCACATGCTCGAGGTCTCCCCGTCCATCGGCACCATCGCCAAGCCGAAGCTCGAGATCCACCCGCTCGGCATCGGCGGCAAGGCCGACCCGGTCCGTCTCGTCTTCTCCGGCAAGCCGAAGAAGGACGCGGTCGTCGTCTCCATGTCCGACGTGCGCGAGCGCTTCCGCCTGCTCATGGACGTCGTCGACGTCGTCGAGCCGCAGGGCTCCCTCAAGGAGCTTCCGTGCGCCCGCGCCGTCTGGCAGCCGAAGCCGTCCCTGAAGACCGCCGTCCAGTGCTGGATCACCGCCGGCGGCTCCCACCACACCTGCATGACCACCTCCGTCGGTCGTGAGGCCTGGGAGGACTTCGCCCGCATCGCCGGCGTCGAGCTCGCCGTCATCGACGAGAACACCACCGCCCGCCAGTTCGAGAAGGAGCTGGAGCTCTCCGAGATGGTCCACCGCCTCGACAACCGTCACTGATGAGATGGAGTGTCCGCGGCGTTGTCCCTCGGTCGACGTACCTCCGTACGTCTTCCCTCGGTACGTCTAGCGGACACACGCATCCCATCAGCGACTCCGTCACTGATCGATGGAGCGCTGACGGCCGTTGATCGGCTGACCTGTTAGTAACCACGTGAAGGGCCCGATTCCCCATCAGGGGAGTCGGGCCCTTCACGGTTATTTGGCTCTTCCGGTTTTGGTGTGTAAGGGGTGTGGTTCATAGGTGGGTTTGGATGGCTTGTCTGAAGCCGCCGGTGTGGAGCAGGCTGCGGGTGATGTAGTTGTCGAGGTTGCGGAAGCCGAGGGCGATGCCGCGTAGGGTCTCGAGCCTGCCGTTGATGGCCTCGGTGGGCCCGTTGGCGCTGTGCTCCCAGTCGAAGAACGCGAGGACGTCGCCCATGCGGCGCTTCAAAGTACGTCCCAGAGCGGCGAGTTCCGGGCATCCCGGCGCGGCTCCCCTGGCGTTGAGCGCCTCGATGAGCTCGGCCATCATGCCCCTGCCCCTGCGTCTGTCCTCCTGCGCGTAGCAGCGGATGATCCTCTGGTAGGCACCGTGCGCGAGCCTCAACGCATGGTTGGCGGGGTCGTCGAGCAGGCGGGCGGCGCGCTCCCGCTGCCTGTCGGTCCTGAGGGTCTCGGTCTTCAATAGGACGCGCCGTCCCCTGTAGAGCGGGTCCCGGCTGGTGCCGCGCCGTCCGGTCCGTTCGCGCTGGAGCCGGCATCGCACGGCGGTGAGCCTGTCGCCGGCGAGTTTGACGACGTGGAACGGGTCCAGTACCTCCACGGCGTGGGGGACCTCATGCCGTGCGGCCTTCTTGTATCCGGCGAACGCGTCCATCGCGATCACCCTCACCGTCTCGCGGAACGTCTGGGGGCGTTCGGCGAGCCACGAGGCGAACGCCTTCTCGCTCCTGCCCTCGACCATGTCCAGTAGGCGGGCCGGCCGTCCGCGTCTCCTGGGGGTGAGGTCGACGATGACGGTCACGTAGCGGCCGCCGTGCCGCGTGTGGCGCCATACGTGCTCGTCCACGCCGACCGCCTCGACCCCGTCCAGGCGATGC
Organism: Bifidobacterium sp. UTCIF-38; assembly: GCF_006454495.1. Lineage (NCBI taxonomy): Bacteria > Bacillati > Actinomycetota > Actinomycetes > Bifidobacteriales > Bifidobacteriaceae > Bifidobacterium > Bifidobacterium sp. UTCIF-38. The sequence continues at coordinate 64,932 of NZ_JFAL01000025.1, forward strand.
GGGTCGCCGACCAGCGTCTCCATGCCCTTGGCGAGCACGGCCGCGTTGACCGCGTCCCATGAGCAGCATAGGTCGCGCGCGCACGCCAGCATGCTCTTCGACTTCAGCACGACCTCGGCGGCCGCCCACCACACCGCCGCCTCGGTCAGCCGCCTGCCCTCCGCGGCCACGCGCGTCAGATCATCGGTCCACGAGCGCGCGCAGGACAGGCACTCATAACGTCTGACGCGCACCAGCAGGTGCACGGCGTGCTGGCCGACCGGCGTGTGCACGAACCGGCGACGCCACGAGGAACGCACGCGGCCGGACGCGCCGCACCCCGCGCAGTGCCGGGCCGCTTCATCCTCGGGCTCGCAGCCGACCAGCCACACGCCCGCACGCGAACCCACCCGCTCGTGCCGTTGCCAGACCGGGACCAGACCCAGCCCGTCCAGACCGAGCAGCACCCGGGCATCGAACGCGCTAGACTCGTTACCAAGCCGCGCGGTTTTCTTCACTTTTTCGATCACACACCGAATAAAACCGCACGGCCCCTACACACCAAAACCGGAAGAGCCGGTTATTTCATGATTACGCGAGAGATCCCCGCCCCCTCCTATCCGTCATCTCTCGCTGGCATAGGGTCCAGCGAGCCATGTCGGAACTCAGGTGACGGAAACCTCTCGCTAATGGCTGCTCAGCGAGAGGTTTCCGTCACCTGATGACAACCCTCTCTCGCTGATACCCCTCTCCGCGAGCCGTTCCCGTCACTGCGCACAGGAAACCTCTCGCTAAGCGGCCATGAGCGAGAGATTGTATCCCCGCGACGGCATCAACCTCTCACAAAGCCTCAATCATGCGAGAGATTCCAGTCATGAGATACCAACGATCTCTCTCGCGGGATCATCCCGCGTCAGACTAGCGGCAGGACGAGTAGACAGGTCCAGAGGCCATCGGCGCAGGAGACCTCGAACTCGCCGCCGAGTCGCAGCGCGCTCTGCCGGCAGCGAAGTAGTCCGGTTCCGGCGGATAGCCCGTTGCCATCGGACGGGTTAGCATCATTGAAGGCGTTGGAAGCGGACAGTGTCGCCCGTCCATCGTCGATCGTCAGCGCGATGCAGTACGCGCCGGATGGATCCGCATACTTCATCATGTTGCCGACGATCTCCCGCAATACGGACAGCAATGTCTCCCGGCAATCCTCCGAGCAGTCGACCGCTGAAGCGCCGGTAACCAGAAATGCGCCTTCCAGCCCGATGCCGCGTAGCCGGGCGCGATATCCCTCCGCCAGAGACTCCAGCTCGTCATGGGTCAAGGAGGTCAGGGAGGTCAAGGAGGTCAGGGAGGCCAAGGAGGTCAGGGAAGTCGGGGAGGACGGACCTCCGACTTGCGTTGCGAGGGAATCGTGGAAACGGCTGATGCTTCGGATGCCGAATCCGGCCGGCGTATGCCTCCTCTGGTCATCTTCTCTATGGAACGACGAGATGGACATCGAGCCCCTGCCGGATGTCGTATCGGCGGCGGGCTCCGTCAGCCGATCCAGTCCCGCGATCAGCCTGCGTACCTTGACCAGCGACTCTTCAGCGGTCCGCTCGATAAGCGTGACAAGTTGATAGTCGTCAAGCACCGAGGCTCGTGGTTCGTGCTTGGAATCCGCCGAACCTCCCATCTCCGTGGCGGTGACCTCTTCCGACTCCGATCGTGCTCGCCGTGCGAGCAGTAGGATCGTCGTCAGATCGTTCGCCACCGAATGATGCAGCTGCTCGGCCAGACGCTGATCGCCCAGTCGCCTCAGCAGTATCGCACGCTCGCGACGTTCCCGTTCGCGCAGCTCCTGCCCGTGGATCGACGACCCGATCCACAGTGCGATCATCAGCAGCGCCGCCGTCGCGCACACCGTGGCGAGCACCGTCGTATCCCATGGATACAGCCATATGCGCGACGCCGCCGCGATCTCGGCGATCATCGACGCAAGCAGCGCAGGACCGGTGCGTAGATACGCCATCACCGTCATCGCCATCAGCAACGGGAACAGGACGGAGAACGCCGCGGTCTGCGGCATGACGCATCGGACAACCCACAATGCGACGATCATCCACCCGCCGAGTCGTGGCGCCAACGCCATAAGCAGGCACGCCGTGACCGACAGCAGCGCGAACGCAACGGCCGCATCCCCGTTCCCGGCCTCGCCCCGCATCGACAGATACGCCGTCTCGACTGCGACCGGCAGTGACGAACAGGCGAGCAGTATCCGCGTACGCCAGTCCGCGAGCAACGATCCGGGTGCCGTGTCGGCCGGGGAAGACTCGTCCGATACGGATCGTCTGTCGATGGGCCCTTCCGTGTGATGATCGTGATTCGGCTGGGATGACGATTCCAATGAGGACATCCGTGATGAGTGCCGCCGCATGATCCCGCCCCTCACATCCTCAGGTATCGGCGACACAGCGCCACCGCCTCATTGCGATCGCGCGCATGCAGCTTGTCGCGGACGCGCGCGACCTGCGCGAAGACCGTGCCCTTGGAGATACCGAGCGCGTCGGCGACCTGCTCGGTGGAATGCCCGTTCGCATACAGTCGCATGATGTCGGTCTGCTGGCGTGACAACGCAAACGACCGTTCAGGTTCCGGTTCGGATTTC
>NZ_JFAL01000026.1:0-68770 GCF_006454495.1 Bifidobacterium sp. UTCIF-38
TGTCGGCGAGTGCCATGTCGACGAGCAGCACGTCGGGGCGATCATCGATGCGGATGCAGCGTTGGATCGCGGCCGCGCCCAGCTGCGCGGTCCAGCGGATCGCGAACCCCTCGCGCGTGAGCAGTGCGGACAGGGCCATCAGTGCCATCCTATCGTTGTCGACGATGGCGATGCGTTGCCGTCCCGTGTCGTCCGATGCGTTGTTTCGATCCATGACCCAAGTCTACGGCCGGTGACACGCCGCACAATAGTCCATGTCATGCGGCGCATGTCGCCCGCTGTACGGTGACGGACGCGAACGCATAGGCTTGAATCATCGGTATGGGGATCGAATCCCACGAGAAGTTCCATGAAAGGAGGCCGTGATGAACAAGGACGTTATGACGGGCAGGATGACGGATCGGTCGTCCGCGCGGCCCACATGGTGGTGGCTGCTGGCCGCGTTCCTCGCATTCGCGGTAATCGTCACCGGTGCGTTCGTCTGGCAGCGCGCGACGCGTATGACCGCGCAACGCATCTATGACGAACTGTCCGCTCTCGACCCGTCCGTCACCGCCGAGCAGTTGAAGGACAACGGGTACGTGTATGGCGGTCGGGCCGAACATGGCTGGCGTGCATACTCCGCCGACACGGGGGAGGACTCGTCGTATCCGTGGTATGTGCTCGGCGGGTCGGAGGATGAGCGGATCGCCAAGTTCGTTGCGGACGTGCGATCCGGGCGCGAATCCATCCTGCGCCTGTATGTCGAGGGCGTCGCCCCGTATCGCTCGATGCAGAGCGGTGCCGATGCGGGGAATGGCGATTCCGCGGGCGTGTCGGTGCGGGTCCTGTGGTTCGATCCCAATGTCGACGCGACGTGGGCGGAGAAGCCCAGTGGTTCCCGGCCGGTCGTCATCCATCATGACGGCAAGGGACAGATCCGTGAATGGTGGTGGCGTTCCGGTGACGTCGTCATCGCCGACAAGCGGTTCGCGCGCAGTATCGCCCGCGAGGATTCGTACGGCGAGACGTATGTGCTGAAACACCGCCCGCCCGTACCCGCGGACGCGGGCGGGTCCGACCGCGGTGGCAAGGATGCCGGTGTTGCCTCCGACAGGCGATCGAACGAGGTGATCATACCGTACGACGAGGTGTTCTACTCCTCTGGAGCATGATCCGAGGCTGATACGGATCGGAGCGGGAACGTCGTTGCGTTGCCTCCGCTCCGATCCGCGCAGTTGTCGCTGATCTCGGTGACTCAGTGCTTGCCGGCGTAGAGGTCTTGTTCGATGACGTCGGCGAAGACGCGGTTGACGGCCGGGCGCACCACCTTGAGCGAGGGCGTCAGGCACTTGTTCTCCTGCGTCAGCTGCGTGTCGAGGACCACGAACTTGCGCACGGATTCGGCGCGCGAGACCGTTGCGTTGGCCTTGTCGACGTAGCGCTGGATCTCGTCGTGGACGGCCGCGTTGGTCGCGAGGCGATCGATCGGCGTGTCGATCGACAGGCCGTGGGCGGGCAGCCACAGGGCCAGCGCCTCCGGGTCGAGCGTCACCAGCGCGCCGATGAACGGCCTCTGGTCGCCGACCACCACCGCATGCTCGACGATCGGGCACTTGGCGATCTCCTCCTCCAGCGGGATCGGGGACACGTTCTTGCCGCCGGCCGTGATGATGATGTCCTTCTTGCGGCCGGTGATCGCGATGCGACCCTCGTCGTCGATCGTCGCGAGATCGCCGGTCTTGAGCCATCCATCGTCGGTGAACGCCTCGGCGGTCTTGTCGGGCAGGTTGTGGTAGCCGCGGAACACGTTCGGCCCCTTGACCTGCAGCTCGCCGTCCTCGGCGATGCGCACCGAGGAGCCGGGCGCGGGCTGGCCGACCGTGCCGATCACGTTGTCGTCGACGCGCGTGGCGGCGAACGGGGCGGCCGTCTCCGTCATGCCGTAGCCCTGGATCATCGGCAGGCCGATGCCGTTGTAGAAGTGCGCGAGGTCGAGCGACAGCGGCGCGCCGCCGCACGCCACGTACTTGATCCTCGGGCCGAGCGCGCCGCGCACCGTGCGGTAGACGAGCGCCTCGTAGCGCGCGTGGTCGGCGATCTCGCGCAGCGTGTGCTTCTCGCCGGCCTGCTCCTCTCGACTCCACGCGATTGCCGCGTCCGCCGCCTTGAGGAAGAGACGGCCCTTCCAGCCGGCGCCCGCCTTGTGCGAGGCCGCGTTGTACACCTTCTCGAACACGCGAGGCACGCCCAGCAGGTAGGTCGGCTCGAACGAGCGCAGATCCGGCAGCAGGGACTTCGTGTCCGGCAGGTAGCCGACCACGCCGTCGTCGGAGGCAATCGACGCGTACTGGATGAATCGGGCGAAGCAGTGGGCGAGCGGCAGGAACAGCAGCAGTCGTGGATGATCGTCGAGGACCATCTCGTGCAGGGCCTCGCTTGCGGCGAGCGTGATCGACACGAAGTTGCGATGCGTGAGCTCCACGCCCTTCGGCGCGCCGGTCGAACCGGACGTGTAGACGATCGTCGCGAGATCGTCGATCCCGACCGACGTGATGCGCTCGTCCAGCTCCTCGTCCGACACGGTGACGCCGAGACCCTCCAGCGCGCCCAGCGCGTTGCCCTCGATCATGAGGATCTGCTTCAGGGCCGGGCAGTGGTCCTTGACCGAGTCGAGACGGTCGAAGCGCTCGCGGTCGTCGGCGAACGCGAGCTTCACGTCGGAGTCGTTCATGATGCGTTCGGCCTGTGCGGCGGAGTCGGTGTCGTAGATCGGCACGCTGACCGCGCCGATCGCGGCGATCGCGAAGTCGAGCACGCCCCATTCGAGGCGGGTCGAGGAGAAGATCGTCACGGCGTCGCCCTTGCCGGTGCCGAGGGCGATCAGGCCGCGCGCCGCGGAGACGACCATGCGGTGGAACTCGCCGGTGGTGACGTTCTGCCAGCGGCCGGGGCCCAGCTTCTTCTCGGCGATGACCGTGTCCTCGCCGGTGCGCTCGAGTCGCGCGGTGAGCAGGGAGTAGATGGTCTGGTCGTGCCTGAGCTCGATCGACGAGCCGGGGGTGGTGTATTCGGTGAGCATTCCACGTTCCTTACGTACGTTCGGCGGCGGGGCGGGAGTCGTGCGTCGTCGTGCGTCATCGTGCATGTTGACGCTCCCCGTCATGTTGTCAACGAGGTTACGCGCCCGTAGGTTGCGCCGTATTGTGCGCAATGCCACAACCCGGGGTTCCGCTTTTGTACAGGTCCACAACGGAAGGGCGGCCGTGTGCGGCGGGGGATATTGCCGGGGCCTGCGTGCGATGGAGTGGCGGGCCGCCGCCGGGCGAGTATAACAGTTTGGCAACAGTTCGGCCGATACGGCCGTTTCGCTCGATATCGCGATTACTATGTCATTCGGCGATTTTTGTTAGCGTTAACGTACTGTGTTTGATCAGGTTCCGCAGTACGTATGGAAAGCGCTTGCAATCTCGCGGCAAGCAGAGGAAGAACACATCATACGTAAGGACGCTGCCATGAATAACGCAGTATCGAAAGCGGCAAAGGACGCGGTGGCCGAAGGCGCATCGGTCACCCCGGTGGAGGAAACGGACGACCACCAGCGCCGAGGCTCCGGCCGATACATCGTCGGCCTCGCACTGAGCGCAGGCCTCGCCGGTCTGCTCTACGGCTACGACACTGTATCCATCTCCGGCGCGATCGACTTCCTGCAGGAGCGGTACGCGCTGAGCCCCGCACTACAGGGTCTCGTCATCAGCTCCATCATGATCGGCGGTGTGATCGGCGCCGGCTTCTCCGGATTCCTGTCCGACAAGTACGGCCGCCGCAAGATCCTCATGTTCGGCGGCGCGTTCTTCTTCGTCGCCGCCCTGTGGAGCGCGTTCACGTTCAGCCCGTTCACGCTGATCCTCGCCCGCATCATCGGCGGCGTCGGCATCGGCCTGGCCGCGGCGCTCGCCGTCACGTACATCACCGAGTCCGCGCCAACCAACATCCGCGGTGCGCTGACCTCCGCCTATCAGCTGCTCACCATCTCGGGCATCTTCCTGACCAACGTCATCAACTACTTCATCGCCTCCTCCGGCTCCCACGAGTGGGGAGTTGCCTCCGGCTGGCGCTGGATGCTCGGCATCGGCGCGATCCCGGCCGCGATCTTCGTCGCCGCGCTGTGGCTCTCCCCGGAGTCGCCGCGATTCCTCGTCCAGGCCGGCCGCGTCGAGGAGGGATACAAGGTCCTCGAACGCATCAGCGGCTCCGACAAGGCGCGCCGCGACGTCGAGGAGATCCAGCTGCAGATCGCCGAGGAGAGGAAGGCTAACGCCAGCTTCTCCGACCTGTTCAAGCCTGGCCTGCGCAAGGCCCTGCTCATTGGCATCTTCCTGGCCATCTTCAATCAGGCGATCGGCATGAACGCGATCTCCTACTACGGCCCGGTCATGTTCAGCCACATGGGCTTCGGCGGCAACACCGAGTTCCTCGCCTCCTCGCTCGTCGGCGGCATCGAGCTCGTGTTCACCGTCGTCGGCATGTATCTGATCGACACCGCCGGCCGCAAGAAGCTCATGGCCGTCGGCTCGGGTCTCATGGTCCTGTTCGCGCTTGGCATCTCCTTCTCCTACGCGAACAACTACCAGCTGCTCATGCTCATCTTCGTGATGTGCTTCACTTCCGCGTTCGCGTTCTCGATGGGCCCGATTCCGTGGATCATGATCCCGGAGCTGTTCCCGACCTACCTGCGCGGTCGCGCCACCGGCATCTGCACCGTGTTCCTATGGGCCACCAACTGGGCGATCGGCCAGTTCACCCCGATGCTCATCAGCTCGATCGGCGGCATGGGCACGTTCCTCGTGTTCGCCTGCACCAACCTCCTGTGCTTCCTCGGCGTCGTCACGTTCGTGCCTGAGACGAAGGACAAGACGCTCGAGGAGATCGCCGAACTGTGGAAGCCGAAGGCCGAGCAGTCCAATGCGCAGATGGAGGTCGTGCGCGCCACCGCCGACCTGAAGCAGGCCGAGGCCGACATCAAGGCCGCCGAAGCCGAGCTCGCCCGCGCCCGCCGTGCCAAGGAACGCGCGATCGCGACCAAGGCCGCCGCGGAGGCGCTTGTCGCCGCGCAGAAGGTCCGCTGATTGCGCAGTCGATTGCGCAGTCGACCGCAAAGTCGATTGACCGACGGTTTCGGACACCGATAACCCGCTAGAAGGAACGCCTATCGCGTCGCGATTGCACCGCGACACGATAGGCGTTTACTATTGCGCATGACTGTTGCGCGGCCCGGTGTCCTGCACGTCCTGCACGCCAGGTGCGTCATGCACCGCATGCGCCCGCCCCGCGCAACGAAACAGCATCAAGCAGAGGAAGAATCATGAGAACGAAGAACCACAAGGGACTGAGAAGCGTACTCGCGGCAGGACTCGCCGCGGTGCTCGCGCTCTCGCTCGCCGCCTGCTCGCAGACCGGCGGCACCACCGCATCCTCGAGTGCGAATGCCGGCGCATCCGACAAGAGCGCCCAGACCACGTTCACCTACGCGCGCGCCGCCTCCGTGACATCGCTCAACCTGTGGACCGAGATCACCTCGAACAACGCGTTCGCCATCGACAAGGTGTTCGAACCGCTCGTCAGCTTCGACAAGGACGGTAAGATCATCGACTGGCTCGCCAAGTCGCACCAGATCTCCGACGACGGTCTGACCTACACGTTCACCCTGCGCGACGGCCTCAAGTTCTCCGACGGCTCCGACGTGACCGCCGCCGACGCCGTCTTCTCGATCAAGCAGCATCAGGCCGAGAAGGACGCCGCCCTGCCGCTGACCGCCGACATCGCCTCCGTCGACGCCCCGGATGACAAGACCGTCGAGATCAAACTCAACAGCCCGTACACCCCGCTGCTCGCCGAACTCGCCAACTTCTCCAACGGCATCGTGCCGAAGGACTTCGGCGGCAAGTCCGAGGACGACTTCTTCAAGAACCCGGTCGGCACCGGTCCGTTCGTCGTCTCCGAGTGGGACAAGTCCGGTGACCTGACGTTCACGAAGAACAAGCACTACTGGCAGGAAGGCAAGCCGGGCATCGACAAGCTCGTCTACAAGGTCGTCGAGGACGACACGCAGGCCGTCAACCAGCTCAAGACCGGCGAGGTCGACGGCATCGAAAGCCCCGCGCTCGAGAACCTCGACGAACTCGAGAACGGCGCCGACACCAAGGTGGAGACCGCGGGCAGCTGGGTCACCAACACGTTCTTCTTCAACACCAAGGACGAGCACCTCGCCGACGTGCACGTGCGCCGCGCGCTCGCCTACGCCCTGAGCCGCGAGGACGTCACCAAGGCCGTGAGCTTCGGCCACGCCGTGACCGCGAAGACCGTCCTGCCGAAGGCCATCGAATACAGCACGCAGGACACGATCAAGCCGCTCGACAACGACCTTGACAAGGCCAAGGCCGAACTCGCCGAATCGAAGTTCCCGCAGGGCTTCAGCGCGAAGATCCTGCTCGCCTCCGGCAACAACGCGTACTCGCAGGCCGCGCAGCTGCTGCAGTCGGCGGCCGCGAAGATCGGCGTCAAGCTCGACATCGACTCGGTCGACATCGCGACCTTCCGCTCCCGCTTCAAGGCGTTCGACTACCAGATCATGATCAACTCCGCGCAGGCCGACTACCCGGACGCCGATTCGATCATCGACTTCCAGGCCGACCCGGACGGCTTCAGCAAGTCCTACTGGACCAGCTACAGCAACGACGAGGTCACCAAGGAGCTCAAGCAGGCGCAGGTCACGCCCGACGGCGGCGAGCGCGCCGAACTCTACACGAAGATCCAGCAGACCCTGGCCGACGAGGTGCCGTACATCCCGCTGTACTCGCCGGACATCGTCAAGGCCGTGCGCAAGAACGTGAGCGGACTGGAGGTCCTGCCGAACGATTCCGTGCGATTCCAGGACGTGAAGATCGAATAATCATATTGCTGACTACCCCTCAGACCCGCTTCGCGGGCCAGCTCCCCTGACAAGGGGAGCCAGGTACAAGGGGAGCCAGACTAAGTGAGGAGGCCCGTCTCCCGGTTCGTTTCCGGGAGACGGGCCTCCTTTTGCTTCACTGCGCCATCACCGTCTCGGCCTGCATGAGGTGGACGTTGGCGCGCATCAGGCGCGCGTCCTCGCGGGTGATCTCCTGGTTCTCGAGCATCTCGCGGATCGTGTCGAGCTCCATGCGCATCGCGTCGGCGCGCACCGTCTTGACCTTCGTGTCGTCCTCCAGCGGGATCGCCGATATGGACGTGTCGAGGATCTGGTTGAGACCCTTGCGGTATTCGATGAGCAGTTCGGCGACCAGTTCGGCGTCGTAGACGTGGTCGAGGAGCAGATCCTGCAACTTCTCCATGATGTCGTTGTACAGCGGCACCTGCACGGCGCGGATCGCGCGCGTGTGTTCTGCCTCGAGTCCCGGCGTGCGCTGCGCCACGCCCTCCCAGTAGCGGCGGATCACCGGCATGAAGCGGCGGCGGATCTTCGCCAGACGGAACGACAGGCCGTGCCTGCGCCCCTCGTCGCCGGGTTCGAGCCGCTCCAGCACTCCTTCGATGTGTTCGAGCAGGTATTTCGCGCCCTCCAGCTGCTGGAGCGTTTCCTTGTCCGGGTCGACCACGCCCTGTCGCGCCTTGATCTCGTTGCGCAGCCAGTCGCGCTCCCATTCCAGCGTCCGCACGCGCAGTTCGTTGGCCTCCCTCGGCGAGGACGACGGGATGTTCATCTCGACGCGTTCGATGCGGTCGTTGTAGCTTTTGAGCACGCGCGTGACGGCCGAGTGCGTCTCGGGCGTCTCCGCGTCGACGATCTTCGCGATCGTGCGGCGCAGCATCTCGATGTCGCGCTTCGCCCACTCCTCCTTCGACGTGTCCGCGGGCTTGGGGGAGAGCAGCGGCAGCATGATGTTCGAGATGAGGATCGACAGGACGATGTAGCCGGAGACGATGAACAGGATGATGTTGCGCACCGGCACCGACGCGCCGTCGTCGATCGAATATGGCAGCGAGAACGCCATCGCCAGCGAGATCGCGCCCTTCGGGCCGCCGAAGGTCATCACCACGGCCGAATGCCAGCGTTCCGGCGTCATCCTGCGGCGCAGGCCGGTGACGAGATCCTTCGCCCAGCGCAGGGTCGCCACGCACCAGGCGAAGCGCAGCAGCAGGGTGAGGACGGTCAGCAGCAGCACCAGTCCGATCACCATCCACAGGTTCACGCGCGGATCGTCCCAGATCGCGCGCATCGCGATCGGCAGTTCGATGCCGAGCAGCACGAACACCATGCCGTTGAGCGTGAAGTCGACGAAATGCCACACCGAGTTCGACACGAGGTTGACGCGCGCCACGTCGCCGCCGACGCCGGTGCGCGGGAACGTGATCACCACGCCGCACGCCACCACGGCCAGCAGGCCGGAGATGCCGACATGCTCGGAGATCAGATACACGCCGAACGGCAGGAAGCACTCCATGAGCATGCGCGTGGTGACGTCCTCGAGATTGTGGCGTCGCAGGGTCAGGACCATACGATCGAACAGCCAGCCGACCACGGCGCCGATCAGCGTGCCGAGTATGAAGCTCAGCAGCACCTGCCAGCCGAAGCCGACCGGCGAGAACTTGCCGGTGGCGAGCGCGACGAGCATGGTCTGGAAGCCGACGAGGCTGACCGGATCGTTGAGCAGGCTTTCGCTCTGCAAGACCGACTGCTGGCGCGGGGTGAGCTTGACGACGCCGCCCAGCTGCGCGACCGACACCGCGTCGGTGGGGCTGATGACCGCGCCCATCGCGACGGCCGCCATCATCGGGATCGCCGGCCAGATGGCGTGCAGGGCGACGCCGCTCAACGCCATCGTCACCAGCACGAGGCCCACGGCGAGCGACATCGACAGGTTGAGGTCCTTGCCCAGGGCGTTGCGGTCGATGTTGCGCGCCTCAAGGTAGAACAGCGGCACGATGAACAGCAGCATGAACATGTCCGGCTCGAACTGGATGTTCTGCAGCGACGGCGTGAAGTACCAGACGATGCCGAAGGCGATCTGGATGAGCGGGGTCGATATCTTGGGCAGGAACCGGCTGAGGAACGAGGAGATCAGAATTGCGAAGAGGATCTCCGTGACGAGTATCGCGTTCGCCATCGTGCCATGTGCTCCTTCTCGGGGCCGTCCTGCACGTGACCGTGCCGTCGCCATCCCCGAGTGGGCCCCATACGGGCATGGACCCTAGTGGCTCATCGAATTGAATTGGGCGGGCATGTCTTGTATTCTCCCCCAGTCAGCTTCGCTGACAGCCCCTTCGGCACATCGTCACAGGGGCCGGGAACTGCGCTCGCAATCGTTTGCGATTGTGAGACAGACCACCGTTGCCAATGATATTGGCCGCTCGCGTGCGCTCGTCCGGCTCCTAACGGAATGCATACGATGCGTGGGGTTATTCCCGTGTTTTTCTTACGTTTTTCTTACGTGTGCGCCGTCTGAATCGCGCGTGCCGGCTCTTCCGCGCGCGCCGATGCGTGGATGATGCGCGATGGCTGCCGTGACCGGAGTCCTACAATGGCCCACATGATCCAATCCCGCCGCATCCGCCCTGGTGATGCAGCTTCGCCCGGAGCCTCGACCCACGCATCCCGCGGCGATGCATCCCGTCGTGCCGTGCCTCCCATCGCACTGTCGCCGCGTGCCCCGCGTTCCCTGCGATGGCTGGGCGGCGTCGTCCTGCACGCGCTGCTCGTGATCGCGCTCGTCGCCGTCGGCGTGTTCCTCATCGTGCGCATCGTGCCCGGCGATCCGGCGCAGATGGTACTGGGACTCAAGGCCCGGCCCGAGCAGATCGCCGACATGCATCGCCGACTCGGCCTCGACCAGCCGCTGTGGCGGCAGTTCACGTCGTTCATCGCGACGCTCGCCACCACGGGCGACACCGGCGAATCGATCGCCTACCACGCCTCCTCGCGCGCGCTCGTCCTCGACCGGATGCCTGTCTCCCTGTGGCTCGTCGGCTGCTCGGCCGTGCTCGTCGTCGCGATCTCCCTGCCGCTGGCGATGATCGCCGCACTGCACAAGGGCACGTGGATCGACCAGCTCGTGCGCGTGGTCCCCACCATCACCCTCGGCATGCCCGAATTCTGGGTCGGACTCGTGTTCGTGCTGCTCTTCGCCGTCACGCTGCGGATCTTCCCCGTCGGCGGCACACAGCCCGGCATCGACGGCATGCTCTACTCGATGGCGCTGCCCTCGCTCACGATCGCACTCGCCCAGACCCCGTTCATCGTGCGATCCCTGCGCACGCGCATCCTCGACGTGCTCGGCTCCGACTTCGTCACCACCCTGCGCGCCGCCGGACTGCCCGAACGCGCGATCCGCCGCCACGTGCTGCGCAACTCGCTCATGCCCGCGCTCGAACTGTACGGCATGAAGATCTCGTTCCTCATCGGCGGCACGCTCGTCGTCGAACAGGTCTTCGGCCTGCGCGGCGTTGGCACGCTCCTGTTCTCCGCGATCACCGCACGCGACTTCCCCCTCATCCAGGCGATCGCCATGTACTGCGCCCTCGGCGTCGTCATCGTCTCCACCCTGGTCCGCATCGCCACCGGCCTCGTCGACTACCGCGTACGGGAGGGCAGATAACGATGAAACGCACCTTCGCCCCCACGCTCGTCGCCGGCCTCACCCTGCTCGCCCTGATCGCGCTCGCCGTCATCATCATCCCGTTCCTCTCGCCCTACGACCCGATCGCCGAGGACATCTCCGCGATGCTTCAGCCGCCGAGCCTCGCCCACCCGTTCGGCACCGACCAGCTGGGACGCGACATCCTCACGCGAGTGGCCGCCGCCGGACGCATCGACCTGGCGCTCATGGTCGGCGTCGAGGCCGCGCCGTTCGTGATCGGCACCGCCGCGGGGCTCGTCGCCGGATTCTACGGCGGATGGCCGCACCGCGTGATCACCCTCCTGTCCGACGCGCTGATCGCGTTCCCGTTCTACCTGCTCGTCGCGGTCGTCGCGTTCGTGACCGGAACTGGCGTCAAAGGCATCTTTCTGACGTTCCTCATCATGGGATGGATCATCTTCGCACGCACCGTCACCGGCGCGACCGCCTCGCTTGCGAGCGCCGAATGGGTCGAGTCCGCGCGCGTGATGGGCTTTAACGACCTGTCGATCCTCGTGCGGCAGATGCTGCCGAACGTCCTGTCGCAGGCCGTGACCGTGCTGGTGAGCGACATGGTCGCCCTGCTCGTCGCGATCGTCACGCTCGGCTATCTCGGGCTCGGCATCGCCCCGCCCACGCCCGACTGGGGCACGATGATCGCCGACGGCCAGTCGTTCCTGTCGACCCGCTGGTGGGTGTCGACCCTGCCCGGGTGCGCGGTCGTGCTCGTCGGCATCGCCCTCGCCCTGATCGGCGACGGACTCAACGATTGGAGGAGGAGCGCATGAGCGAGAAGCGGAGTCCCGTACGTTCGCTGCCGGACGAACCTGCTGGCGAGACGGCTAGCGAGACGGTCGATGTCGAACCGGGCGGCGCGATGCCGCTCATCGCCGTACGCGACCTGCGCGTCGAGGCGACGGCCGACGGCAGGCCGCTCGTCGACGGCGTCTCGTTCGACGTCGCGCGCGGCGAGGCCGTCGGCATCGTCGGCGAATCCGGCTCCGGCAAGAGCCTGACCCTGCGCGCGATCATGGGCCTACCGCCCGAAGGCGTCCGCATCACCGACCCCGCGGCCGTAACCACGCCATCCGCCCAGCCGCGTCTCGCGATGATCTTCCAGGATCCGGTTGCCTCCCTCGACCCGCTGTGCGGCGTCGTCAGGCAGGTCGCCGAGGTCATGCGCTGCCATGAGGAGGCTCCCGGCCATACGGGCAGCGGACTCATCGGCCGACTCGGCCTCGGCCGCCGATTCTCCCCGAACGCCCGACGTGAATCCCACCGTCGCGCCGCCGACCTGCTCGTCTCACTGGGACTGCCCGAATCGCTGCGCGAGCACGACCGCTACCCCGGCCAGCTCTCCGGCGGACAATGCCAGCGGGTCGGCATCGCGATCGCGCTCGCCGTGCAGCCGGACATCCTCCTGTGCGACGAGCCGACCACCGCGCTCGACGTGACCGTCCAACGCCAGATCCTCGACCTGCTCGCCCGACTGCGCGGCGAACTGGGATTGACGATGCTGTTCGTCACCCACAATCTCGGCGTCGCCGCGCACCTGTGCGACCGACTCATCGTCATGCATCAGGGGCGCATCGTCGAAACCGGACCGACCGAGCGCATCCTCGCCGATCCGCGGGACGACTACACGAAACGTCTCATCGACGCGATCCTGCCGATCCCTGCCGAAGGAAAGGATCCCCGATGAACGCCACAATCCCCATCGCATCCGGCGGCAATCTTCCCGGAGCCCTCCTCGAACTGCGTCACATCACCGTCGCCTACGGCGGCTTCACCGCCGTCGACGACGTCTCGCTCGCCCTGAAGCGAGGCCGCGCGCTCGGCATCGTCGGCGAATCGGGCGCCGGCAAATCGACCCTCGCGCGCGTCGCCGCCGGACTCATCGCGCCCGCCGCCGGCCGCACCCTGCTCGACGGACGCGAGCTCGCGCCGATCCGTCGCACGCGCGAGCAGCGTCGGCGCATCCAGATGGTCTTCCAGAACCCCGACTCATCACTCAACCCGAGCCACACCGTCCGCCGCATCCTCGCCGAAGGCATGCTCCTGCACGGCACGCTGGGACCGCATCCCTCGCGTGACGTCGTCGACGCGCGATGCCGCGAACTCCTCGCCATGGTCGGACTGGGGGAGGGGGACGGCGCCGATGGCACCGCCGACATCCTTGCCCGCCGCCCCCGCGCGTTCTCCGGCGGACAGCGCCAGCGCATCGCCATCGCCCGGGCGCTCGCGGTCGAACCGGACGTGCTCGTCGCCGACGAGCCGACCAGCGCGCTCGACGTGACCGTCCAGCGCGGCATCCTCGACCTGCTCGTCCGACTCCGTCGCGAGCGTGGTCTCGCGCTCCTGCTCATCACCCACGATCTCGGCGTCGTCAACGCGGTGTGTGACGAGGTCGCGGTCATGCGCCACGGCCGGATCGTCGCCGACGGCCCCGCCGATCTCTTCTTCCACGCACCCCTGGCCGGCTACTCCGGCGACCTCCTCGCCGCCGCCCGCGAGGTCGCGCTGCCCGGTACGGTCGGTGACATCGGAGAATCCGGGGACATGCGCCGATGACCGGATTGACGGAATTGACCGGGACGACCGGAACATCTGAGACGGCCGAGACGTCTGGGACGGCCGATAAACCGTGCCGCAGTCAGCGTCTGTGGCGATCACCCGGACTCGTCGATGCGCACGCGCACCTGGCCTGGACCGATTTCGACGCTGCCGACCGTGCCCGTCGCACGCCCCGTGAGACCGCGCGACTCGTCGCGGAACAGGCACGGCTCATGCGCGCATGCGGGTTCACCGCGATGCGCGACGCCGGCGGCATGGACGGGGCTGTATATGGGAGCGAGACGGATCCGGCGGTCACGGTCGTCGGCTGTGCCGCGATGATCGGACACGACGAGGCTGCCAGCCCGAGTTCGCTGAACAGGACTTTCTCTCGCATCGCGTCGACGTCGTCCGATGCCGCTCCATGGGTCAAGCTGTTTCTCACCGGCGGCATGGGTACGTCACCGGAACACGTGCTTGACCCGCTTATGACACGTGATCGCATCCACGAGATCATCGCGCGCATCCACGCCTCCGGTCGCAGGGCGATGGCTCATGTCTGGGGCGGCGTCGCGCTCGACTGGGCCATCGAAGCTGGCGTCGACACCGTAGAACACGGTGTGTATCTGACTGGTGAACAGGCTGAACGACTTGCCGACGCACATATCCCGCTCATTCCCACCGTCGCCATCTACCGCATTCTTGCCGATCGCACGCAGGCGGGCGAAGACGGACTCGGCGTGCCGGCGATCGTTTCGGAACGTGCGGGTCGTGCCGCCGACGCGCATCCCCGCGCTGTACGGCTCGCCCGCGACGCTGGTGTGACGATCGGCGTCGGCACCGACTACTGCACGCCGTACCTGTTCGGGCGCAATCTCGAAGAGCTTGACGCGCTGGAATCCTGCGGACTGACCCGCGCCGAGACCTGGCGTGCCGTCACCGAGACCAATGCGCGCATCATCGGTCTTGCGCGGCCGGCGCCTGAGGTGATCTTCAGGGTTGATCCGATGCGGGTGCCCCATGCGGCCGATCTGCGCTATAGGGGTTGCAGCGAATCGTTTTCAATAAGGAAAGTGTGAGCCTTGACATGTTGTCAATCGCACATCGTGATTGCCGGAATGGCGGAATCGCAACGATTATCGGCGATGTGCGATTGTGCGGGAATGTGCGGAAGGCTCACACTTTTGCTAGTGAGAACGATTCGCTGTAGGCGAGTATGGCGTGTGACCCCGCTTTTCAGTACGCTGGTAGGGGTTTGACATGCGAAGGGAAGAAAAAATGTTCGATAAGCGACTGTTCCAGCTGGCACCCGGCATCGGCCGGCTCGTGGCGGGCAAGATCGCGTGCCTGTGGGTGGCGCTTCTCGCCAACATCGGCTTCATGATCGCCCTCGTCGCCCTGCTCGGCAACGCCGTCGCCGGACTGACCGGAGCGGGCCACACCGCCGAAGCCCCGATGGCTGGCGACCTCATCTTCTACCTTGCGATGATCGCCGTGTGTGCGATCATCCGATTCTGGATGACCACGCTTGCCGCACGACTCGGCACCGAAGCCTCCGAACGCGTCAAACTCGCCCTGCGCGAGAAGCTCTACCGCAAGATGCTCGCGCTCGGCCCGTCCTACCGCACGCGCGTGAAGACCGCCGACATCGTCCAGTCGGCCGGCGAGGGCATCGAACAGATCCAGACGTTCTTCGAACTGTTCCTGCCGCAGCTGTTCTACGCGGTGATCGCGCCGATCACCCTGTTCCTCGTCATCGCCCCGATCAACCTGCCGACCTCGCTCACGCTGCTCATATGCGCGCCGCTCATCGTCGTGATCGTCGGCATGGTTGCGATGAGCGCCGCCCGCGTGTTCAAGAAATACTGGGGGCGATACACCGACATGGGCGCCGCCTTCCTCGACGACCTGCAGGGCTTGGAGACCCTCAAGGCGTTCGACGCCGACGAGCGCGCTGCCCGCGAAATGGACGAGAAGGCCGAGAACTTCCGCGTCATGACGATGCGCGTGCTGCAGATCCAGCTACGATCCCTGTCCGCGATGGACATCGTCGCGTACGGCGGCACCGCGGCCGGCATCGGCATGGCCCTGTGGCAGTACGCCTCCGGACTCGGCTCCGCCGGCGCTGCGGCCGGCGTCTCGCTCGTCAGCTGGGCGGGCGGACTGCCCGGCCCGCTCGCGTACGTCGGCTACGCGCTGTCCTACGCGTTCCCGTTCCGCATCGGCGGGCCGATCACGCTGTCCGGACTGCTGCTCATCGCCCTGCTGTCCGCCGACTTCTTCATCCCGCTGCGACAGCTCGGCTCGTACTTCCACGTCGCGATGAACGGCATGACCTCCACCAAGCGCATCTTCGCGCTCCTCGACGCGCCCGAACCGCCGCACGGTGACGAATCCCTGCCCGCCGACGCCACGGACCTGACCGTCCGCTTCGACCACGTCGGCTTCTCCTATGACCAGGGCGATGCCGGCAAGGCCAGTGACCCCGGGGCCGGCTCCTCGGCAACGTCCCCCGCCCTGCGCGACGTGACCTTCACCGCACGCCCCGGCCAGGTCACCGCGATCGTCGGCCTGTCCGGCTCCGGCAAGTCGACCGCCGCCGCACTCCTCGCCGGTACGATCACCGGCTACTCCGGCTCCCTGACGATCGGTTCGTCCGACTCCGCCGTCGAGATCTCGCGCCTCGACGCCGAATCGCTCTCCCGCGCAGTCACCCTGATCGGCGCGCACAGTCACCTCTTCGCCGGCACCCTGCGCGACAACCTCACGATGGCCCTGCCTGCGGGCGATACCTCCGAATCCGTCGAAGCCCGACTCTGGCAGGCGCTCGAACAGGCGCGCATCGCCGACTTCGTGCGCTCGCACCCCGACGGACTCGACATGACCATCGAACAGGACGCCGCGAACCTCTCCGGCGGACAGCGCCAGCGCATCGCCATCGCCCGCGCGCTCCTGCACGACGCGCCGATCGTCGTCTTCGACGAGGCGACCAGCAGCGTCGACGTCGAAAGCGAGGAGCTCATCATCGCCACGATCCGCGAACTCGCCACCACCCACGGCAAGACGGTCATCATGATCACGCACCGCATGGCCAACGCCGTACGCGCCGACAGCATCGCCGTCTTCGACCACGGCGAGACCGTCGAGACCGGCGACCACATCGACCTGCTCGTCGCCGGCGGCCGCTACGCCGAACTCTTCCACACCCAGGCCGACATCGAATCGCTCGATGCGGATACCGATACCGACGAGAACGCTTTCCGGCTCCCTCTGACGAAAGAGCCGTCAGCGGAGCTGACTGGGGGAGAGACCACCGCCGAAGCCGATGCGACTCATTCCGACGAACATGGACTTGCCGAATCCGTCAGGACCGAATCCGCCGCCGCAAACGTCCCGCCCTCCTACGACGGCGAAGGCGTCGCCAAACGCCGCAAGGAACGCGCCCACCGCATCGAGGAGAACAAGGCGGCCTCCAAGACGGACCATTCCGCTGATGCTGATGCCGACGTCAACGCCGGCGCCGCCGCCGATGCCGCCGCTGTCCCTCAGTCCGACTTCCGAATCCTCAAGCCGCGTCCGACCGCGCCGGCCGAATCGATGACCACGCAACAGGTCATCTCCCGACTCCTGAATGAGGCGAAGCCCCTCGCGAGCCTCATGACCGCCGCCTCGGTCACCGGCGCGATCGGCCACCTGTCCGCCACCTTCCTGCCGGTCTTCGGCATGGTCGCCGCGTTCGCGCTCGCCGGACACCCGGTGTGGGGGATGGACGTGCGTCCCGCCGTCATCGCGATGATCGTCTGCGCGCTCCTGCGCGGCGTCATGCGCTACGTCGAACAGTATCTCAACCACAACGTCGCGTTCCACCTGCTCGCCCTGTTCCGTTCCAAGGCGTTCGACGCGCTGCGCCGCCTCGCGCCGGCCAAGCTCGCCGGACACGGCAAGGGCGATCTCATCGCCCTGATCACCACCGACGTGGAACTGCTCGAGATCTTCTTCGCGCACACGATCAGCCCCGTCGCGATCGCCGTGGTCACGTCGGTCGCATACACGATCGCGCTGCTCACGCTCGACCCCATGATGGCGCTGCTGCTCATCGTCGCACACCTGATCATCGGCGTGCTCGTGCCGAAGTTCTTCGCGACCGGCGTGCGCAACCTCGGCCCGGCGATCCGCCGCCAGGCCTCCGCGCTCGACGACGTGATGCTCGACGACATGCGCGGTCTCGACGAGATCATCCGATTCGGCCGTGGCGAGGATCGCGTCGCCGCGATCGTCACGCGCACGAAGCGACTGTGGCGCAAGCACGCCGACCTGAGCCGCGTCAACGGGCGATTCGCCGCGATCGGCGGTCTGCTCGTGCTGATCCTGACGACCGCGGCCGTGCTGCGCGCCGCGTTCGGCGCCGCATCCGCCGCCGACCTTGCGCAGGTGCCGTCGATCATCGTCGCGTTCGTCCTGTTCGCCAGCTCCTTCGGTCCGACGATGGCGCTGAGCGCGCTGCCCGCGAACCTGACGCAGACGTTCGCCTCCGCACGCCGCCTGTTCGCCCTGATGGACGAATCGCCCGCGGTGCGCGAATCAGGCAAGCACACGCCCGACTACGAGGGCATGCGACTCGACCACGTCACCTTCGCCTATCCGCAGACGCAGGATGCACATGCGCCGGGCGCGGATGCGTCGGGCGCGCAGAAGTCCGTCGGACAGGGCGATGCTGTCGGGGTCGGGGTCGGGGTGACGGCCGGATCCGCGACGACCGCCACCGGTGCTCCGGTCCTCGACGACTTCACCCTCGACATCCCGATCACCGGCATCCTCGGCATCCAGGGCCCCTCCGGCCGCGGCAAGTCGACGATCCTGAAACTGCTCATGCGCTACTGGGACCCGCAGTCCGGCAAGGTCACGATGTCCGGCACTCCGTTGCCGCAGGTTAACGCGCATCACCGTCGTCGCGTGCAGGCCCTGATGGGTCAGGAGACGCACCTGTTCGACGGCACGATCCGAGACAATCTCCTCCTCGCTCTCCCGGAAGGGGAGCTGAGCGGCGATCCGACCCTCTCTGGTGAAGTGATTGCCGGTGATTCTGCCGACCGAACCGCCGATTCCCACTCCGGTGGCGTCCCCGTACGCCCGGGTGATGAGTTGCCATTCACAGCAACGGTCACCGACACCAATAACGCCAGTGGCGTTTCCGTACACTCGAGTGACGAGCTGCTGCGCGACGCGTGTCGCAAGGCCTCCGTCCTCGACCTGATCGACTCGCTGCCCAAGGGGCTCGACACCCCCGTCGGCGAGCTCGGCGATCGCCTGTCCGAAGGCGAGCGCCAGCGCATCGGTCTGGCCCGCGTGTTCCTGCGCGACGCCGACCTCATCCTCTTCGACGAGCCGACGAGTCGCCTCGACGCCCTCAACGAGGCCGTCATCCTACGTTCGATCCGCGATCTCGCCCGCGGCAGGGGCATTGACATTACCAGTGCCCAAACAGTTTCGTCGACCAAGACGGCTCCCCACCTCCGTGCTGTGGTTCTTGTTTCTCACCGCGAATCCGCGATGCGCATCGCCGACCAGACGCTCTCGCTGCGTTAAGCGTCCTTCCCCACCTGACCTTCCCGTCAGTCGGTCAGGTGGGGAAGAATCACTGGAATCCGTCCCCCGTCGGTGGCTTTTCCGGGGCGTCTCTTCCTCTCCCCTCCTCATTCCTCTCCTTCCTCATCCTCTCCTCCTCAGCGTCACATATTCCCGAAATAATCGGACTCCGCGGGAATAAGTGACGCTCGGTCCAAATCAGCGTCACATATTTCCGAGATTGGTCCATTGCTCGGGAATAAGTGACGCTGAGTTCAAGGCAGCGTCACATATTCCCGCGGAGTCCGATTATTTCGGGAATAAGTGACGCTGAGAGGCCACTGTGGTTGGGAGGTCACTGTGGTTGGG
Organism: Bifidobacterium sp. UTCIF-38; assembly: GCF_006454495.1. Taxonomy (NCBI): domain Bacteria; kingdom Bacillati; phylum Actinomycetota; class Actinomycetes; order Bifidobacteriales; family Bifidobacteriaceae; genus Bifidobacterium; species Bifidobacterium sp. UTCIF-38. Next base: position 19,125 of record NZ_JFAL01000026.1, read on the forward strand.
AGGTCACTGCGGCGGCCTCCGACGAAGGGTGATGAGAGGGAAACCTGGGAATGGGGAGAATGACCTCCTACGCTTTGATCAGGGCGTCGAGGGAGTCGAGCGCACGGTCGATGGCGGCGGATTCGCGCTCCTCTTCGCTTGCCGAGACCCCCGTTGGATTCGATGCCTCGACGGGGTGGATATCGGCCTCACGCGGCAGCAGCACACCCCGCGACAGTTCGGGATCGGGGGTGATGGGACGGTTCGGGATCGCCTCGCCGTACTCCAGCACGCGCGGCTCTCTGCCCTCGGCGTGGCCCTTGGCGTGGCTCTCGGCGTGGCCATAGTCGTGGCCCTTGTCCCCATCCTCGTTATGACGATGGCTTCCGTCGCGTCCGGTGCCACGGCCATCGCCGGACATGACGCTGCCGGTTCCGCGCCTGGACCTGTCCGATCCCATGCCTTCCGGCGCGATATCGGGGATTTCGATCCGTGCGTCCTGATGCGTCCCGAAATCGGCATCGTCCCCGCGTTGACCGCGTTGATCCCGATCCACAAGGGAGCCCTGCTGGGAGCCCTGCTCCCGTACCTCGGCTCCACGATACCGATCGGCATCGCGATGCCTGTTCTCCTCGAGAGAAGCCGCACTCTCGCCGGCGCTCCCAACGGTTCCGTAGCTCACGGCGTCGGCAGGCGCGGTGGCCGCGGATGGGCGCGTATCCGCGGGCTTCGGCGACACCGGAGCCCGCGATCCGGTCGCCCCGGCTGCGCCCATTTCCTCGGCTACGCCGATTCCCCCGATGCCCATTGCGCTCGAATCGCTCGAATCGCTCGAATCGCCAATACCCCCGGCGTTACCCACGGTATTCCTGCCATCGGTCATCGCGATCGAACGGGACGTGATTGTCTCCTCGCTCTCGCCATGCAGCTGCGATTCGTGCAGGTAGGCGTTGCCGGAACGACCCGCGTCGGGCTTCATCCGCCTGATCCCCGAGGCGATATCGTCATTCCTGTCCGATTTGCCGCGCACAGCCAGCGATGCAGCCAGCGATTCGGCTCCACGCGTGTGCGCCGCCTGACGGGCCTCCTCCGCTGCCCGTTCGGCCGATTGGCGTTCGGCCTTGGCCCGTTCCGCAACCTCGATCTCGAAGATCTTCTTCTGTGCGGCGACCCGGGCACGTTCCGCCGCGGTCATGATGCCCATCGCCTGCAGGCGTTCGTTCTCGACTCGCATCATCGTCGCCTCGGCGTGGCGGATGTTCGCGTCGGCCGAGCTCAGTGCGTACTTCGCCGCGGCCAGTTCGGTGTTCGGCTGCCACAGGTGCTCGATCTCCTCGAGCGTGCGTCCCATCGTCTCCGGAACCATCGTGATGATGCCGACCAGTCCGATGAGGTCAAGGACACCGAAGATCGCGAACGAGATGCCGCCGCCGAGTCCGTCGATCATCATCGGCGTGAACTGCGCGATCACGAAGTTGGCGAACAGCAGGCAGGTCACGCACAGGCCGGTGGCGCGTCCGCGCAGGTAGGTCGGGAAGAGTTCGGGGATGACGATCCACGGGATCGGCCCCATCGAGAACGCGAACGACGCGGCGAACATCATCACGAACACGAGCGTGAGCAGCGAACTGCCCATCGCGTAGGATGCGGAGATGCACAGGGCGAACAGGCACATGAGTCCGGTGCCGATCGCCATGAGACGCTTGCGTCCGAACGTGTCGATCAGGTACATGCCCACGACCGTGAACACGAGTTCGATGCCGCCGACGCTGGCGGAGGCGAGGAACTCGGTGTCGCCGCCGAATCCCATGTCGGCGAACATGACCGGTCCGTAGTAGGAGATCGCGTTCATGCCGACGAACTGGTTGAACACGGCGAGGAAGATGCCGATGATGAGCGCCCTGCGCAGTCCCGGGCGGAACAGGTCGTGGAACTCCTTGGACATCTCGTTCTCGAGCTTGACCGACGCGCTGATGTCGTCGGTGCGCAGTCGGGCGCGTTCGGTGCCGAGGATGTGCTCGAGCACCTCGAATCCCTCGTCGACCCTGCCGACCTGGATGAGGAATCGCGGGCTTTCGGGCGCCCGCAGCATCGCCGCGAGGAAGGCGACGGCGGGGATCGCGCCGAGGCCGAGCATCCATCGCCAGCCGGTCTCGACGTCCCAGTGGTTCGTGCCGTACGAGGCGATGACGTAGTTGATCACGTTCGTCAGGAAGATGCCGCACACGGCGAGCATCTGGTAGGAGAAGGAGAGCAGGCCGCGGATGTTGGTCGGCGCCGATTCGGTGATGTAGGTGACGGCGAGTGCGGCGGTCAGTCCGATGCCGAATCCGCCGACGATGCGCGCGGCGATCAGCGTGATCGGGCCGAAGGTCAGTGCGCTCCAGATGGCGGAGATGAGGAAGAACACGCCTCCGATGATGAGGATCTTCTTGCGGCCGAATCTGTCGGACAGGAAGCCGGCCGTCGCGGCGCCGATGATCGCGCCGATCATGATGGAGGAGATGACCAGTCCCTCCATCACGGTGTCGAGACCATATTTCGCGCGAAGGAATTCGATCGCGCCGGAGATGGATACGGTGTCGTATCCGTACAGCAGTCCCGCGAGACCGGCGCTTAGAGCCAGACCGAACGTGTATCTACCCGAACCCTGTGTCCGGATGGTGGTTCCCAAGGGGTTCCGCTGTTTCGAAACAGCCTGAAACAGGCCCGCCATTTGCTCTTCCTCTCAAATGCAGCTATGGGGGATTGGAGCCTATATTACTGATGTCGGGCATTTTTGGCTGGCTGATTCCACTGTGCGTCCACCGTATGGCCACTGTGCGTCCACTGTGCGGGTGTCGTCTCATGATGCATCCGGCGTTCATCGTTTCGGTTTTTCCCATTGGCTGTTGCCGTGGACTGGGGCTCGACACGCTGCTTTTCGTCTGCCGTTGACAAATTGGTACACGGCTGTATCATAAGAATCGTACTTGGTACACAGTTGTATCAACCGAGTACCCAAGCTCAAGTACCGCAAGTACCGCAAGGACAGAAACAGGGCGATACCGGCCGGAGAATGCGCTCCGACTCATCGCTCAGGAGGAGATAACACCATGCGTAACCTGAAGAAGATCGTCGCGGCCGGCGCCGCAGTCGCCACGCTCGTCGGACTCGCCGCCTGCGGAGGCGGCTCGGACACCGCCAGCGACAACTCCGCGAACAAGGGCGACGCCGACAAGGCCAGCCTCGTCGTGTGGGGCTGGGACTCCGGCAACTCGATGAAGGACATCGTCAAGGCGTTCGAGAAGGCCAACCCCGGCATCACGGTCAAGTTCAACAACACCGGCACCGCCGAGAAGACCTCCACCGCACTCACCAACGCGATCGCCGCCGGCAACGGCGCACCGGACGCCGTCATGCTGGAGGACCCGACCGTCACCCAGTTCGCCGTCACCGACGGTCTGGTCGACCTGACCGCATACGGCGCCGACAAGATGGAGAACGACTTCGCCGCCGGCCCGTGGAACAAGCTGCAGTACAACAACAAGCCGTACGCGCTGCCGATCGACTCCGGCCCGGAGATGTTCTTCTACAACAAGGCCGTGTTCGACAAGGCCGGCGTCGACGGCGAATCCATCAAGACGTGGGACGACTACTACGAGGCCGCCAAGAAGATCCGCGCCACCGGCTCCTACATCACCAACATCGCCGGCACCTCCAACGACTACCAGCCGTTCACCGCGCAGACCTGGCAGGCCGGCGCCAAGCCGTGGACGGTTGATGGTGAGAACATCACCATCAACATGACCAAGGACGAGGGCATGCAGCGCTACATCAAGTTCGTTCAGAAGCTCATCGACGAGGACCTCATCGACACCAAGACCCCGAACTGGTCCGACGACTGGAACCGCGAGCTCAACGACGGCACCCTCGCCTCCCTCACCATCGGCGCATGGATGCCGATCAACCTCATGACCGGCGCCCCCGACCAGGCCGGCAACTGGCGCGTCGCCCAGCTGCCGCAGTGGGAGTCCGGCAAGGAGGTCTCCGCCGAGGACGGTGGTTCCGCATGGGCCATCACCAAGCAGAGCAAGAACCAGGACGCAGCATGGAAGTGGGTCGAGTTCATCACCCACGGTGAGGGTGCGCAGATCTCCGCCGACACCGGCACCTTCCCGTCCCTCAAGAAGATCCTCCAGTCCGATTCCTTCACCGATCCGACCACCGAGGCCAACAAGAAGACCAACGACTACTTCGGCGGCCAGAACGTCAACCAGATCCTCGCCGAGGCGGCCCAGCGTCCGACCGAGAAGTTCCAGTACCTGCCGTACAACCCGTACGCCCAGTCCACCTACGGCGATGAGGTCTCCAAGGCCTACACCAAGGAGATCACCCTCGAGCAGGCCCTGACCAACTACGGCAAGAAGCTGGCCGAATACGGCGAGCAGCAGGGCTACACCGTCACCGTCAAGTGAGTCGACGACCCTGAATAACTCGAGCAAGCGTCACGGCGATGCGGTGACCGGGGGAGCGTTCGTCCTTCCTTCCTCACCTCTCCCGGTCACGTGATCGGCAAGACGCGAACCGAAATCGACGGGAGCGGGGATGCTCCGCAGTATCCCCGCTCTTGTCATGTCTGTGTCTGTCATGTGTTGTTAAGAAAGTGATTCATTATGTCCGGAAAAGCAATTCCCGTCACAGTCGACGGTCATTCGGCCGCCGCCCGAGTCAACCGGCATAAGCCGGATTGGCGTGGTTGGAAGTTCATGGCGCCGTTTGCGGTGGTGTTCGTGTTCGTGTTCATCATCCCGATCGTGTACGCGATCTACATCAGTTTCTTCAAGAAGCAGATGATCGGCGGCACCAAGTTCGTCGGTGTGGAGAACTACGCGCGACTGTTCCAGGACGGCCAGTTCTGGAGCTCGGTGGGGCGCGTGGCCCTGTTCACCGTCGTGCAGGTGCCGATCATGCTGTTTCTGGCCGCGGCGATCGCGTTGGCGATCGATTCGATGAAGCTGCACGGTACGAAGTTCTTCCGTATCTCGACGTTCCTGCCGTATGCGGTGCCGGCCGTGGTGTCCACGTTGATCTGGGGTTTCGTGTATGGCGCGAAGTACGGTCTGGTGGGTTCGTTCAATGATTTCTTCGGTACGAACATCGACTTGTTCGCCCCGAACGTCCTGCTGGCCTCGATCGGCAACATCAACACGTGGGAGTTCACGGGCTATAACATGCTGATCTTCTACAGCTCGCTGTCGACGATCCCGCACAGCCTGTATGAGGCAGCGTCGATCGATGGCGCGAGCGAGTGGCAGATCGTCAAGTCGATCAAGCTGCCTGAGCTTCGTGGTTCGCTGGCGATCACGGTGATCTTCAGCATCATCGGTTCGTTCCAGCTATTCAACGAGCCGAGCATTCTGCAGAACATGGTGCCGGGCAACGCGATCACGACGTACTACACGCCGAACATGTACGCGTACAACCTGAGCTTCAGCGGTAACCAGTCGAATTATGCGGCGGCGTTGGCGATCGTGATGGCGGTGATCACGATGGCGATCGCGTATGCGGTGCAGCTCAACAGCATGAAGGAGCAGATGAAGTGACGCGGGTGACGCATGTGTTGCGCGGTGAGTCGCCGCGCGTGACGAGTACGCGCGCCGTCGTGGACGCCCCCGACTATCGGGCGTCACTGCGAATGCCGAAGATGTCATCGTCGATGGGTAAGGAGATCAGGAAATGAGTGCAGCAAATGCGGGTGTGTCCCGTTTGACGGATGCGGAGTTGCGCGCCCAGGAGCGCGAGGCGAAGAGGGCCGAGCGTGAGCGTCAGAAGCGCGTCGCGCGTGACGAGGCCGCCGAAAGGAAGCGCAGCGCGAAGGCCGGTTTCGCCAACGTGAACAATCCGCGGCGTAGCGTGTGGATGACGGTGGTGTGTGCGATCTTCGCGATCTACTGCCTGTTCCCGTTCGTGTACCTGCTGATCAACGCCACGAAGACGCAGGCTGATTTCACGAGCACGTTCGGTCTTGGGTTCGGTCATACGTTCGCCCTGTGGGACAACATCGTGACGGTGTTCACCTACCAGGACGGCATCTTCGGCCGCTGGCTGATCAACACGCTCCTGTACGTGGTGGTGGGCGCGGGTGGCGCGACCCTGCTGGCGATCATGGGCGGCTACGCCCTCGCCAAGTTCCGCTTCCCGGGCAGGAAGGCCGTGTTCGCGGTGATCATCGGCAGTATCTCCGTGCCGGGCATCGCGCTGGCGGTCCCGCAGTTCCTCCTGTTCGCCAAGCTCGGACTGACGAACACGCCGTGGGCCATGATCATCCCGAGCCTGATCAGCCCGTTCGGTCTGTATCTGATGTGGATCTTCTCGGATCAGGCGGTGCCGACCGAATTGCTGGAGGCGGCGCGTGTGGATGGCGCGAGTGAGTTCCGTACGTTCTGGCAGATCAGTCTGCCCCTGTTGGCTCCGGGTATCGTGACGACGGCCCTGTTCACGATCGTGGCGACGTGGAACAACTACTTCCTGCCGTTGATCATGTTGAAGGATGCTGACTGGTATCCGTTGACGATCGGTCTGAACCAGTGGAAGGACCAGGCCTCGACCGCCGGTGGTCAGGCGATCCAGAACCTGGTGATCACGGGTTCGCTGATCACGATCATCCCGCTGGTCATCGCGTTCCTCGCATTGCAGAAGTACTGGCAGTCCGGCCTCGCCGCCGGCGCCGTCAAGGAGTAATCAAGAATCATGGAAACGACATCGCGTCGGCCGTTCAAGTGGCCGGCACTGCTGACCGAATCGGGTCGCGGCATCGCGTTCGGCGGCGACTACAATCCCGACCAGTGGCCGGACGACGTGGTGGCCGACGACATCCGCCTCATGAAGCGGGCGCATGTCAACACCGTCGCCCTCGCCATCTTCAGCTGGGATCGGATCGAACCGACCGAAGACGCGTTCACCTTCGACTGGCTCGACTCGGTCATCGACCAGCTCGGCGCGGCGGGCATCGCGGTGGATCTCGCATCGGCGACCGCCTCCGCGCCCCTGTGGCTGTACGAATCGCACCCCGAGGTACTGCCGGTTGACCGATACGGGCATACCGTCAACCCGGGCAGCCGTCAATCGTGGCGTCCCACGAGCCCGGTGTTCATGGACTATGCGCTGCGCCTGTGCCGCAAACTCGCCGAACACTACCGGGACAACCCGTACGTGACCGCATGGCACGTCGGCAACGAATATGGCTGGAACAACCGCTACGACTACTCCGACGACGCGCTGCGCGAGTTCCGCCGCTGGTGCGAGCGGCGCTACGGCACCATCGACGCGCTCAACGAGGCGTGGGGCACGGCGTTCTGGTCGCAGCACGTCAACGGCTTCGACGAGGTGCTGCTGCCGCGCCATATGGGCGGCGACGCGATGGTCAACCCGGCCCAGCAGCTCGACTTCGAGCGGTTCGGCAACGACATGCTCCTCGACTTCTACAAGGCCGAGCGAGACGCGATCACGGCCGTCTGTCCGGACAAGCCGTGCACGACGAACTTCATGGTCTCCACCGACCAGTGCTGCATGGACTACGCGCAATGGTCGCCCGAAGTCGACTTCGTGTCGAACGACCACTACTTCCACGAAGGTGAATCCCACCTGGACGAGCTCTCCTGCTCGGACGCGCTCATGTCCTCCCTGGCCCACGGCGACCCGTGGTACGTGATGGAGCACTCCCCGTCCGCCGTGCAATGGAAGCCGTGGAACGCGCGCAAGCGCCACGGGGAACTCATGCGCGATTCCCTCGCGCATGTGGCGCTGGGCGCGGACGCGATCAACTTCTTCCAGTGGCGTCAGTCCACGAGCGGCGCGGAGGCGTTCCACTCCGCTATGCTCCCGCACGCGGGCGAGGATTCGAAGCTGTACCGGGGCGTCGTCGAGTTGGGGGAGGCCCTGGAGGCGCTCTCCGACGCCGGCGTGCAGGGCACGCGCCTGCGTCGCGTGGACACGGCGATCCTGTTCGATGCGACCAGCGAATGGGCCACGCGCTCCGAGACGCTGCCGAGCATGAGGCTCAACCACTGGCATGACGTGCGCGACTGGTACCGCGCGTTCCTCGACGCGGGGTCGCGCGCGGACGTGATCCCGCTCGCCTACGACTGGAGCGGATACCGCACGATCGTGCTGCCGACGCTCATCGCCCTGTCCGACGTGGACGTGCGCCGCATCGCCGATTTCGCGGCCGGCGGTGGGCGGGTCGTCGTCGGATACGCGACCGGGCTGATCGACGAACGCTTCCACGCGGGGCTCGGCGGCTACCCGGGCGCGGGCGACGGCCTGCTGCGCGAGCTGCTCGGCATCCGCTCCGAGGAGTTCAACATCCTCGGGCCCGACGATGGCTCCGGTGACGGGACGTCCGAGGGCGAGTCCGCCGCGATCACCCTGTCGAACGGCATGACCACGCGACTGTGGCAGAACGACGTGACCTCCACCGCCGAGGACACGACCGTGCTCGCCACCTACGCCGGCACGGCCGCAGCCGAATGGGAGCTCGACGGCACGCCCGCCGTCACCCGTCACCCTTACGGGGCCGGCGAGGGCGTCTACGTCGGCTGCGATCTGGACCGCCACGATCTGGCGCGGCTCATCGCCTTGGCCGGATTGGCCGCCGGGGTCGTGAGCGGGGCCGACACGCGGATCATCCACACGATCCGCGAATCCGAGGACGGCCGAACCCGGTTCGATTTCTACATGAATCGGGCCAAGGAAGCGGTGGAGGTCTCGGGGATCGGGGGAGAGCTGGTCATCGCCCATCGATGCGAGGCAGCGGAGGGCCCGACCCCGAAGGTGCCGGATGCCGCATCCGTTGCGCGGACGGTATCGGCGCAGGCGGTGGCGGGCGCGGCCGCCGGTGCGGGAGCGCTCGAGCCCCGGCCGAAATCGGCGGATACCGTGTCCTACACGCTCGGCCGCAACGCGATCCTCGTTACGAAGACCGTGTTGTGACCGCGTCGAAGCCGCTATCTGCGTTGTGAGGGGTGCTCCGAGATCCTGCGAACATCCAACTGCGTTATGAGGGGTGTATGTCGAAGTATCTGACCATCTAAAACCGGCATGACAGGTTCACCATGAGGGCCATATACGTGGGGTATCCATGTTTTCACACCCCTCACAACGCAGTTGGATGTTCGCAATGGTCCGGAGCACCCCTCACAACGCAGATAGCCGTTTCCCGATGCCTCCGATGATGCCGATGCATCTGACCCGAATCAGTGTTTCGAGGCGACCGAGATTCGCACGGGCGCAAGACGTCGGTCTGATGGAGAAGGACGAGGACCGTTCCTGCGGGTAGGATAATGAGGTCGAAACCCGGGCCGGTGTCCTCCCGCGTCGGTGGTTCGCCGATCGCGTTTGGACATGTCGGGTATGTGCGGGCATATATATACGGGTACCACGGATAGCGTAAGGATGGTGGGTTCCATGAACGAGGTGAAGTCGCAGGCATCATCCGATCCGGTTGCGCCCGGTTTCTCCGTGCAACGCTCGTCCACATCCGGCTCATCTGCGTCCGGCTCGTCTATACCTGACTCATCCGTGCCTGGCTCATCCGTGTCCGGCTCGGCTAAGTTCGTCCCCTCCACGCCCGCCAGCAACACGCCGCCTAGGCCCGCCCGCCCCCGCCGCGTCACACTGCGCGATGTGGCCGAGGCGGCCGGCGTCTCGCTCAAGACCGCGTCCAACGTCATCAACCATTCCGGGCGTATGAGCGATGCCACACGTTCCAAGGTCGAACGGGTCATCAAGGACCTCGGCTACCGCGTCAACGTGGCCGCGCGCAACCTGAGCCGCGACCACACCGGGTTCATCACGCTCGCCGTGCCCACGCTCACCCCGCCCTACCTCGCCGAACTCGCCAATCGCACCATCGACGCCGCACGGCTGCAGGACTACTCCGTCTATGTCACCACCTACGCGGAAGGTTCGGCCAAGGGCGCGCGCGACCTGCTGCGCCGCTTCAACTCCACCGTCTCCGACGGCATGATCCTGTCGATGAGCGAGGTTGAGGACATCACCCCCGAGGATCTCGAGGTCGACTTCCCGCTCGTCGTGGTCGGTGCACGTACGACGTGGGGCAGGGCCGACCACGTCACACCCGACGATGTCGCCGCCGCGGCCACCGCCGCCGGCTACCTCTACGACCACGGTTCGCGCCACCTCGCCGTCGTGGGCGCGCGCGGCTCGTACGACGAGGCCGCGCTGCTGGAGGCGATCGAAGGCAACGCCCAGCTGCGTACGCGCGGCGTCATCGAGGAGACTCGCTGCCGCGGGCTCGCGCTCGACCCGCGACTGATCGGCACGACCGATCAGGACTGGACGATCGGCGCCGGCGCCCGCGTCACCCAGCGACTCATCGACAACGGCGTGCCGTTCGACGGGGTCGTCGCGCTCAACGACCAGCTCGCCATCGGCGCGATGACCGCGCTTCGCACCGCCGGCTACGACGTGCCCGGCCAGGTGCAGGTGATCGGCTTCGACAACATCGAGGAGGCCCCCTACCTGCAGATCCCTCTGACGACCATGGCCTCGCGACTCGAATGGACCGCGCCCACCGCCGTCGAACGCATTCTGGGCCGAATCCGCGGCGACATCTCCACCCCCGAACTCCTTATGGCCAAGTCGCACGTCATCCCCCGCGCCTCCACCCGCTAGACGGTCTCCGCCTTCTCAACCCATCTCGGCCCGCTCGCGATCGGGTTTCGTATTACCCGGCCCCCTCTGACGAGGGGGCTGTCAGCGAAGCTGACTGGGGGAGAGACGGAGGCTGTGATTGGTTGCTCGGTCGGTTCTGCAAGGCTTCAGCCTTGACAACATCGATCCGGCATGCACCAACGTGTACAGTGAGTGCGTAGCAGCAACGAAGGAGCAGCCATGACGAACAAGCCCACATTCCATGTGCCCGTGATCACCCTCAACGACGGCCATCTCATCCCGCAGATCGGCCTCGGCGTCCTGCGAATCGACGACGAGGGCGTCACCCCGGTCGTCGAAAGCGCGCTCGAGGCCGGATACCGCCATATCGACGGCGCGGCCGGCTACAACAACGAGGCCGGCGTGGGACGTGCGCTCGCCGAAACCGGTTTCAACACCGGCGAGGCCCGCAAGTCCCTGTGGCTCACCACCAAGCTGCGCGATTCCCAGCAGGGCTACGATTCCGCCCTCAGGGCGTTCGACGACTCCATCGCCAAGCTGCAGGTCGACTACGTCGACATGTACATGATCCACTGGCCCACCCCGTTCGACTGGCGCAGCGGCGAGACCTGGAAGGCGTTCGTCAAACTGCGCGAGGAAGGCCGCGTCAGGACCCTCGGCGTGTGCAACTTCCTGCCCGAGCACTTGGAGCGACTGCACGAGGAAACCGGCGAATGGCCGGCCGTCGACCAGATCGAACTGCACCCCACGTGGCAGCAGCGCGAGGTCGTCGCGTTCTGCAAGTCGCACGGCATCGCCGTCGAAGCCTACTCGCCGATGGCCCGCGGCGCCGACCTCAACGCCGGCGACGGCACGATCGCGCGCATCGCCGAGGCGCACGGCGTCACCCCGGCGCAGGTGATCCTGCGCTGGCACATCGAGAACGGCACGATCATCATCCCCAAGTCGGTGCACACCGACCGTCAGCGCGAGAACCTCGACCTGTTCGGATTCGTGCTCGACCCGGCCGAACACGCCGCGATCGACGAGCTCGACGGCCCGACCCGCGCCGGCCACGATCCCCTCACCTTCACGTATGCGTGATGGCCGCGGTCGCCGGCCCGGGAGAGGCACAGGCGCCGCTCCCGCGCGATTCCGCCGCCGGATCCTCACCGGGGCGACCCCGCTCGAGCGACTGCTCATCATCATGGTCGTCGTCGCGCTGGGCGGCATCGGCGCGGGATCGCTCCTGCCCAACCTGAGCCCCGAGATCGGCAAGGTCTCGGGACTCACCGCCGCATCCGGGCCCGCCGCCGACGCGCTCGCGAAACTCACGGTCGACGACGCGCAGAGCACGTCCGGCTACGACCGCGACGCGTTCGGATACCGTGAAACCGACGACGACGGCAACGGCTGCGACATCCGCGAGGACATCCTCGCCCGCGACCTCAAAGACGTGCGATACAAGGCCGCGACCGGCACCGGCGCATGCCAGGTCACATCCGGCGTGCTCGACGATCCCTACACCGGGCGCACCATACGATTCACCCGCGGCGTGGACACCTCCGCCGCCGTGCAGATCGACCACGTCGTCGCCCTCGAAAACGCGTGGGCCTCGGGCGCGCGCAACTGGGACTCCGCCAAACGCCGGCGATTCGGCAACGACCCGTACAACCTGCTCGCCGTCGACGGCCCCGCCAACCAGGAGAAGGGATCCGCGTCCGCCGCCTACTGGCTGCCGACGAACGGCGCCTACCGATGCGAGTACATCGCCCGGCAGATCGGCGTCAAATCGACCTACGGCCTGACCGTCACCACCGCGGAAAAGGACGCGATGCTCGCCGTCCTCCACACCTGCCCCGCCCAGCAGATCCCGTAGGCCTAGGCATCGATTATGCGGTCCGGCAGACCTTGGCCCCCTCTGACGGGACGTTGTCGTGAAGCAAACGGCGGAGCCGTTTGTAGGCAACGTGCGAGCTGACAGGCGAGCCAGCATGACGCGTGCGTAGCACGTCCTCAATTGCAGGACGGGCTGTCAGCGAAACTGACTGGGGGAGAGACCGACCGGGAAAGATCCCATCGACGAAGCGGGCCTGAGGGGAGGTCGAGGCGAGAACGAGACGATGAGACATCACGCACGCGACTGGCGCAAGTAACACGGTCGCGCTATACCTTTGCGTGGAAATCGATGACCATGGCATGGACATGCGCCGGACAAGCGCAGACATGCAGGACACGCGAGGGGATGGAAAAGGAAAATATGAGCGTGAACATCGATAACGACAACGGAAACAGCGGAAGCAACGGCACCGGAAACGAGCCCAAGTCACCCAGGAACAGCGATCGCGTCGTCGAAGGGGCGAACACCACCAGCTACCCGACCATCGCCAAAAGCGGACACGCCCACGGCAGCGGCTACGGGCGCATCCACGGCGACGCCAAACGAGCCAAAATCACCGCCGCCATGCGCCGCAACGGCGACTTCGCACACGGCAACCTCGTCGGCGCCGACGGATACCAGCGGCCCGAACCAGAGATCGAGAAGGAGCGTCAGGCGGCGCGCCACCAGTCGGGCAAGGTCCACCACGGCCACGCGCTCGCCGGCATTCTCGGCCCCGCGTTCGTGGCGGCCGTCGCGTACGTGGACCCGGGCAACGTGGCCGCGAACATCACCTCCGGCGCGCGATACGGCTACCTGCTGGTGTGGGTGCTCGTCGTCGCCAACGCGATGAGCGTGCTCATCCAATACCAATCCGCGAAACTCGGCATCGTCACCGGCAAATCGCTGCCGGAGCTGCTCGGCGAGCGCATGCGCGACGCCGGGCGATTCATGTTCTTCATGCAGGCCGAGGTCATCGCCATCGCGACCGATCTGGCCGAGCTGATCGGCGGCGCGATCGCCCTGAACCTGCTATTCGGTCTGCCGCTGTTCGTCGGCGGCGTGATCATCGGCGCGGTCTCCACCGTGCTGCTCCTGTTCGAGGGCGGCAAGACGCATCGACTGTTCGAGAAGATGGTGATCGCCCTATTGCTGGTCATCACGTTCGGCTTCATCGCCGGGCTCTTCATCGCCCCGCCTGACCCCGTGGCCGTGGCCGGCGGCCTGATCCCGCACTTCACCGGACGCGACTCGGTGCTCATGGCCACCTCCATGCTCGGCGCGACCGTCATGCCGCACGCGATCTACCTGCACTCCACGCTCGTCAACGACCATTACGTGGGCGGCGAGAAGCGTCCGACCACGCGCGAACTGCTCCACGGCTCGAAGATCGACGTGGTGTGGGCGCTGCTGCTGGCCGGCTCGGTCAACCTGTGCCTGCTGGTCCTCGCCGCGAACTCGCTATACGGCATGAAGGGCACCGATTCGATCGAGGGCGCGCAGCACGCGATCGTCTCCGTGCTGGGACCGGTCATCGGCACGATCTTCTCGATCGGCCTGCTGGCCTCCTCGCTGAGCTCCACGTCGGTCGGCACCTACGCGGGCTCCGAGATCATGCACGGACTGCTGCGCATCAAGGCGCCGATGTGGGCGTGCCGCGTGGTCACGCTCGTGCCGGGTCTGATCGTGCTGTGGTTCGCGCCGAACCCCACCGAGGCGCTGGTCATCGGCCAGGTGATCCTCTCGGTCGGCATCCCGTTCGCGATCATCCCGCTGCTGCGCTACACCCACGACCGCAAGCTGATGGGGGAGTACGCCGACGGCATGGCCAAGCACGTGATCTTCATCGCCGTAGCCGCCCTGATCGTGGCCCTGAACGTCCTCCTCATCGCCCTCACCCTCTTCGGTCTGGCGTAGGCGGACTCACTCTCTTCGGTCTGGCGTAGGCGGCCTGAGGTGTTTGAGGATACGATGCCGCCCATCCTCATTGATCTCGCCTTCTTCCTCTTTGGCCCTCATCCTCTTTGGCCCTCTTCCTCTTTGATCCTCTTCCTCTTTGACCTGGGGTATGTGGATTGAGGTGTTTGAGGATGCTGCTCATCTTCATTGCTCTTGCTCTCCTTCCCTCGCTCTCGCCCGCTTTTCCTCGCTCTTGCTCTCCTTTCCTCCTTTTTCTCGATCTCGCCCTCCTTTCTCCTTCCCTCGCTCTCGCCCGCTTTTCTTTGCTCTTGCCCTCCTTTCCTCCTTTTCTCGCTCTCGCTCTCCTTTTCTCCTTTCCTCGTTCTTGCCTGCTTTCCCTCGCTCTCGCTCTTGCTTCCACCCTCACCCTCCTGGGCTTGTAGGAGCGTTCGCCGACGAGTGACGCAGCGTTCTCCATGGCTTCGGTTCCTTTCTGCTTCTCCTTTCTGCTTCTCCTTTCTCCTTCTCTTTCTCCTTCCATTCAACGCGATTATCCGCTAATTTTGCGTTGAGTGGCAGTGATTCGTGATGTGCCTGCCGCTCACTGCCACTCGATGTCGAAAAGCATCAAGTTCGCGTTGAGTGGCAGTGATTCGTGGTGTGATTCATGGTGAAGCTGTCACTCGACGTCGAAAACCATCAAGTTCGCGTTGAGTGGCAGTGATTCGTGCCACTCAACGGTATTTCGCTGTGTTTTTGCGTTGAATGGCAGCGGCATCGTCGAATTCATGATTTCCCACGAGGACTCGAATTGAAGAATCGTTGGAATTAAGCCATTTTGCAGTGCGTGTGATAACCGTAATCGCACTGCAGTCGCGATCGGACTGCCACTCAACGTCGAAAACCATCAAGTTTGCGTTGAGTGGCAGTGATTCGTGCCACTCAACGGTTGTATTGTCTCGGGGCATGGTTGACGGGTGTCTCGGGGGATGGCTTACGCATGTTCTGGGGCATGGTTGACGTCCGGCAGCGGCTGGCGGCGCTGGTAGTCCCGGGTGACGTCGAGCACCTGGTCGACGAGAATCTCGCCGGTGTCCGTGTCGATGGCCGTGATCACGCCGTGGACCACCTCCAGTTCCACGACCCTGCCCGCGTTCTCCTTGCCGATGTTGACGATGCGGCGGCGGCCGGCGACGCCCAGCGCGACGCAGCCGCGCCCGTCGGCCCTGCGGCGGACGGCCGGGACGGTCACATCGACGGCCGCCGGCCGTTCGCGCTCCGCCCGGAGCCGTTCCTCCTCGTCGCGTCTGGCCTGTTCTCGGGCGGCGATCTCGGGGTCGGGGCCGGCCTTGCCCTTGGCCTCCCACGCCTCCCTGGGGGTGTGCCGGTCCAGGGCGCGGTGGGGGCGTTCCTCGTTGTACTCGTGGCGGAACTCGTCCAGCTGCCGGTTGAGCTCGTCGAGACCGCGCGCGAGGGGACGGGCGGCGAGCCATTGCTTGAGGGTGCGGTGCCAGCGTTCGATCTTGCCCTGGGTCTGGGGATGGTAGGGGCTGCCGTTCTTCTGGCGCACGCCCATCAGCGCGAGCAGCCGTTCGAACGAGCCGGGCTCGGCGGAGCGCAGGCGGGTCGTGTACACGGTGCCGTTGTCGGTGAGCGTGGACGCGGGGATCCCGTATTCGGCGCACGCCTGGCGGAACGACTCCTCGATGGTCCTCGTGGTGACCGTCGCGTGCGCGCGCGAGTACAGGAGGAACCTCGAGTGGTCGTCGAGCCAGGAGACGACGAGCGCGTCCGTGCCGTCCGCGAGCGGCCAGTGGGTGAAGTCCGACTGCCACGTCTCGTTGGGCAGCGCGGCCTCGAACCTCGCGTACGAGGACCTGGGCCGCTTCCTCGGCTCGGGACGCACCAGACCCGCATCCCTGAGGATCCGGTGGATCGTGGAGTTCGCCGGAGGCCTGACGCCCTCGCGCTCGAGCCTGGCGGCGATGGACTCCGGCCCCGCGTCCAGACCGGCGGCGTCCAACTCGCGCCGGAGCGCCACGATCCGCTCCCTGATCCCCTCCCCGGTCCTGTTGGCGATCCGGTGCGCGCGTCTGGAACGGGGCAGGAGCCCCGCCTCGCCCTCCCGCTCGCACCTGCGCTTCAGCTCGTGCGCCCACTGCCTGGTGACGCCGTGGCGGCGGGCGGCCTCGGCGACCGGCATGCCCGCGAGGATCGCGTTGACGATGGCCTTGTTGCGCAGGAACTCGCTACGCGCCGCGGGGCCATCATCATTGGAATGTACTGGTGTCTGCTGCTGTGGCTGTGTATCCATACACCATCCAACACGCGGCAGGTGTCAACCATGCCCCGAGACACCTGTCAGCCATGCCCCAGGACACCCCGTCAACCATCCCCCGAGACATACGTCAACTATCCGCTCGAACTAGACAGTGCCACTCAACGGTATTTCGCTGCATTTTTGCGTTGAGTGGCAGATTCCTCCTTGCGGGTTGCGTGCGGGTTGCTTGCGGGTTGCCCATGGTGATTCTCCCTGACTCGAAACTACGAGTATTTCGCGTCAGGAATTCGTTTATCTCATTCTCGGCTCCCTTGGTCAGGACGGTGCCGTGCGGCAAACACTGTGCGGCAAACACACAGCGGGGCTGTTTGTAGACGATGCGCGAGCTGGCAAGCGAGCTGACAAGCGAGCTGGTATGTCGTGCGTGTAGCGTGTCCTTGATTTCAGGTCGGCCTCTGAATCGGGTCTGAGGGGGTAGTCCGAGGGGACAGTCCGAGGGGTACTCAATTCATCACTGAATTACCGGCGCAGGATACCAGAAACCCTCAAACCGCCAAAGCACTCACTGCCGCTTCTCTTTTCCGTGCCTCCCTGGCCACCGATTCAATGGGCGCCTCCAACACGCGGAAGGAGAATTCCGCCCCACGAGACATCAGTGCTCTCGCCACATGAAACGCGAATTCCGCTCGCGCGCCGGCATCCGCAATTGTCGCACCGGTCGCGATGAAGATCAGCCATCCTCGACTGCGCAGCCGATCGCGCTTCTCCTGATCCCTTCGCCATTGCGCCTTATTCGTGCGATGATGGTCGCCATCGTATTCGACCGCCACCCGATGCTCCGGCCACGCCATATCCAATGTCATGGCCGATCCTGAGCGGAAGGTTATTCCAGAAACGACATGATTGAGCACCATCTCCGGCAACCCGTGCTTCAGCAGCGACAGTCGTTCGCGGGTTTCGGTGGGCGAATCCGCGCCCGCTCTGATGAGCAGCGCTGCCGTCTGGCAATCCCGCTTGCCTCTGAATCGCGGCAGGGTATCCGCGAAACCCATAAGCGCGCGACGGATCGTCTCCGCGTCACGTCCCTGCGCGAGCTTCGGCTGGCGCGTGATCGCGGTGATGATCGCGTCTGCGAGCACGATCAGCGATTCCACCGTCAGATGGTGTGCGAGTTGCGCCCAAGTGTGGAACAGATCCAGCGCGTAGACATGTTGGTTGATGCGCACGTTGGCGTCAGGATGCTGCGTGAGTGGCTGCCAGACGTGCGCTGTGATCGACGGGTCCGCCAGCCGCTTGCGTCGGTCGTCGCTGCTGGAGACCGTGTGCAGTTGAGTGACGTCAAGATCGAGATCGCAGTCGTCGGGTATCGGCACGGATTGAAGCGCGAGCGACGTGGTCATGCCGAAGAGGAGTCGTTTGCCGGCGGATTTCGCCGCGTCCGTACATCGTTGGACGGTGTCTCGTCTGCGGTCGGCGAGCGATTCATGCAGGGTCGGTTGCGCGGCGTCGGTGCCGTTCGGCGATTGGAACGCGTTCGATCCGTATGCCCTTGTCTTGCTTGGGCTGGAGTAAGTCGTACGTGGCGGCGAAGACGATGGTGAAGGCGTGTTCGTGGGAGGAACGTCGTCCCATTCGGCATCGATGCCGAAGCCGTCGGCAGAGGATATGCCGTCGTTGGTCGGGGTGATTGCGCCGTAAGTAGTCATGGTAGTCATGACGGCACCGTACAGAGCGATCGTGTACGTGCGAAAGTCCAAACGACCTATGTGGACGAAACCCCTATGAATATCCACTTATCCACAATTCGCGTTGCGGATGATTCCGCTATCCCGCCAGACGGGATGTAGTTGAGAACAGCCGTACAAACTTTGGTGTAAAAGGTATGTCTTATATGCTCAGCTGTTCACTGCCATGAGCCTTTGCGTGTCGAATCACACGTCAGGTGTTTCCCATTTGAGATCGGCGTGGTTCCAGTGTGCGGATCGTGCACCATCCGAAATCGGCGCGTTCAGGAATCGAATAACGAGATCTTCTGCCTCCTCAAGGTCGTATGACCGGGCTGGGGTGCCTGCTGCTGTCTTTCTGAATTGCGAGGTCTTCCAGCTTCCGGGAACGTGGAAGACGAGCGGGAACGGGAGATGCCGTCTGCGGCATTCGCTGTGTATGGCCTCCGATAGCTCAGTCGCATTGCAATCCTGTGTGTTGGCGATGATAATCAAATCCACAAGATCCTTGATTCTCGTGGATTCTCGTCCACTTATCGGGTAGTCGGTGTGATTGGGTTATACGTGGACGAACTGCCTCTAATATCTGTCGCGTTGCTTGTGTGAATGCTGCGTTCTGTGTTCTGACGAGGGTATCGATTATCGGAAGCAGTGAATCGCGGTATTGCTGTGGCGATGCAATCTGGTTCAGAGCCTGTTGCAGTTCTTTGATCTGTGGGGAAATGCTCTGTGAGACCAGCTTGTGGGCCGATTGGATGCTTTGTTGGATGCGTTCGTCGACGGGAGCGGTAAGCTCGTGGAACAGTCCGGCTCCATCTCCGGCAGCGAAACCATTGCGTTTCGCATAAGGGGCAAGCAGTTTTTCAAGGTATGGGCGGTTGAGATTGTCGTATGTTTCGACGCTGCAGTTCAGGAACATGTCTGATACCAGCGAAAGATCCATATTCTCCGCGACAAGGTCGGCGACGGTCTGTTCAAATGTGGTGATCGGTAGACCCTCTCGCACGATCAGTGACTCGGTCGGATAGCTTTTTTGCCGAATCGTAATGTCTGTCCGTTGTGTTTGCTTCCTTGAAGGGGTGCTGAAGCAGTAGGGTTCCGGGACGAAATCGCCAGCTTGTAGAATCCATGCTGCGGTATGCGAGCATACTACGGCATCGGGAGGGGAGATCTGCAGCCGTTCCTCCGCGGTTCTCTCAGGGTGCAGGGATAGCCATGCGGCATGCAGTGATTCAAACTGTTCGGATGGGGCGGAGGTGTTACGGTACACGCCCTTGCATATCCTCTCCAGTTTGCCGGTCGATTCCAGTCGAGACATGAGGGACCGTGCGACGCCCAGCCGTTGCGCCTGCGCAGTGGTAACCAGACCCCATTGGGTTGCCATCAGCGGGGTGAGGCGTTGAATGATCGACTGTCTAACCATGCTTGGATTGTATACTATATAGTATACAATCCAAGCATAAGAAGACGGATTGGAAAACATATTGCCCTGAAGATTGGGGGCTCCGCATGTGTGCTTGATATGAGTCGGCGTGCATGGAAATTCAAGCGAATCGATGCGCGATATGGCGGTGTCCCCAGTCTTCAGGGCAATGACATTCAGTGTGATTGCAGAGAATAATCGGGGTGATCACGGGGTGGTGATCACCCCGATTATTCGTCTCATTCGTCACTCGGCGTTTTCGGTGTTCTCGGACTCGACGCCTTCAGCGGACTCCGAGGCCTTCTTGCGACCGCGGCGCTTCATCGTGCCGATGGTGGCGTCCTCGGCGTTGAAGATGACGGCCTTCTCGTGCGGGAAGTATTCGCCATCCACGGACGCGTAGGCGACCTCGCCCTCCGGGGCTTCGGTGAGCGTGAAGAACTTGCCGATCGCCTCGACGGCGTTCTTTTCGCGGATGCTCACGGACAGGGTCTGCTTGCCTTCCGGCTTGCTGAACTTCACCGCGTTGAGCGCCTTGGAGGTGGTGACCGCGACGGCGATCTGCTTGGTGCTTTCGTTGACCAGCAGGCGCACGTACGCCGGGTATCCGAGGGCCTGCGCGGTGGCCTTGTTGAAGCGGATGGTGTTGCCGGTGAACGTCATCACGATCCTGCCGACCGGCTTGACGAATTCGACTTCCTTGAATCCCTGAAGGGCGAATGCCATATTGAACTCCTTGATTCAGTATTCAGTGGTATTCCAGTGGAATTTCCAAAGGTATTTCCATATCAGTATAACGAATGATCGCGGATATCGGTGTAATGCAGGGTCAAATCTTATCCGGGGACGTCTTCGCCGAATTATGTCCGACATAAAGCGGCGCCAACGATTGTCGGTCATGACCCTTGGCAATATTCGGCGGTTTCATTCCATGTTCCCATATAGGCGGGTAAGTCGCTAACACTGTTCGATGCTCATGCGAATATACGCCGCATGTTCGCGTAGATATTCTCGCAGATAGGGGATCGCGAAGTCGACGAGTCCGTATCCTTTCTCTTCGATGACCTGTGCGTCGAGCAATCGTGCCCGGTAGGTGCTGGCATAGCTGACGTCCTTGCCCATGCGGCTGGCGATCGTGGATGTGGATGATGGGCCGTCGTCCTGTGCCATGGCAAGCAGATAGGTTTTGTCGACCCGCGAGAGACTATCGAGTTCAGGCCCGTGCACGGTGTCGCCAAGCCGAACGAGTGCTTTGGCGATGCCTTCACGGGCGTCCTCCATGGAGACGGCGGGATTCAGTGGGTGTCGGCGTTTGACAAGCCGCCAGATGTGGTATCCCACCAGTTGGACCATGAATGGGTATCCGTAAGTGGCTTCTGCCGCCGTACGCAATGCCTCGCCGGATATGGTCATGCCCGATTCGGCGAAGGTGTCCTCGAACGCCTCTGCCACGTCATCCAGGGGTACGTCAGCCAGCATATGTGGTTCCGCACGTCGCATGAACGTGGTCGCCTCGTCGTTGAGCCATTTTGATGACATGGATGGCAGACCGGCGAACACGAAGGCGAAGTTCTTGTTTTCCGTGTTCATGTCCTGGGCGGCCGTGGCGATGGCGATCATATCGTCTCTGCTGGTGGCCTGTGCCTCATCGATCGTGATGAGCAGCCCCGTTTTTCTCTTCTCGAGTTCGGTCAGTCTGCCGTGCAATGCGTCGGACAATGTCAACGGCATCTGTTGCGGTGACTCGTAGTGAAATTCCCCCAAACTGCCACCGGCGATGTTTGCGATGCTGATGCTGGGGCTTACTCTGAATCCGAATGATTCCTTCTCTGTACGTAGATGCGTCACAAGTCGTGCTGCCAAGCCTTTTGACGCGGATTCTCTGATGACGTCCCAACCTCGTCCCTGTGCGATGCGGGAGAATTCGGAGAGCAGCACGGTTTTGCCGACGCCTCTGGCTCCCGTGATGCGCATGAGGCGGGAAGGGGCGCCGGGGCCGTCGTCCAGTCCCTCAACGAAATCATCTATGACCTCGTTTCTGCCGATCAGCAGTGGGGGAGTGAACCCGGCACTTGGTTTGAAGGGGTTGCTTCTGGTGTCGGTCATTCCATGTGCCTTCCTGTGATCACAAACTTTCGTAAACATTATAAAACATTATGAAAACTTATGAAAAAATAAAACGAGTGGCGCGGGAAGAGCCGTCGGTAATGATGCTGAGACCGGAGCGATTCGTCGTTTCCGGTGTCCGTGGCCATGCCGAACGTGATCATATGCTCCTGTTCCGCACCGTCGGTGCGGTCCTGAGCCACAAGGGCGCGTACTGATCACTGAGTCGCTGGGTCATAAGGCCGTGTGCTGATCAGTCGCCAGATACCGCTGGTACTTGCTTCGTGGCTTGTCGGGCATCGTCCTGGCCAGTGCTCCTTCCGCGACCATGGGCCGGATGAACGTTTTGCGCATATAGGTCATGTTGTAGCCGAAATGTTCGGCGATGTCCTTCGCGGAACGTGGTTCATGGCAATAACGCAGGATCATGCGGCGCATGGTCTCGGGGTTGTTCCTGACGTTCCCGTGATGGTCGTCGTCCGTTCGACGAGCCGATTGAGGGGCGGATTGCCTTGCGAAGACTCCGACCGGGCTCGCTGTCGCGGTCGTTCGGCCGTCGGCTGACGGAGCGGCGTTCTCATTGAAGAACCGTACGAGGAACGATCCGTTTCTGTCCTGAAACTCCGGTTGCCGCAGTCCTCTGGATGCCGTCTCCTCCCGGATGACGGGAATGCCGGAGTGGCGGTTCTCGGCGATCTTCTGTATCTCGAGGAGGGACACCAACGTCGGATTCCGCGTAGGCATGTTGGCGTATCCGATGTCGTCGATGTTCTGTCCGCCGTAGACGCCGCCGGGATTCCAGCATTCCAGCCTGTCGGAGAACAAGGTGAGTCTGACGGGTGTGCCGTTGCAGTAGGGGCCGTAATCGCGGTGCATCAGCGCATTGAGGATTATCTCACGTATTGCGGTTTCCGGATATTCCGGAACGTCGATGCGCTCTCCGTCTTTGATGACCACTTTGGTTCTGCTGTTGTGGGCTACAAAGCTCTGCGCGCCCTCCAGCATGTCTTCGATGGTTCCCTCGTATCGTTTGCTGTCCAGAAACCGTTCCCCTGTGTCGTCGGGGCTGATGGAGGTGCCGTTGACTGCGATGGCGGTGATGCACAGATTGGGGTATGCCCGCTGTGGGTAGTCGCCGAGCGTGAGCATTCCGGCTAGTGTGGGGCGATCATCGCGAATGATGCCCGTCAACGACAGGATCTCGTCATCCGTGCGACGCGACAGCAGGGGGCGCTCTTTGGTCGCGTTAAGGATGAAACGGCCGATTTTCCTTGCGTCGAGTGCGTCGAGTGCCGCTGCGGGACTTGTGCTGATGTCGTCTCTTCGGCCTTCCTTGAACGTCTCGATATCGTAGAGTTCCGTGGCGGTCATACGTACGTCGGCGTCACGTGTTGCACTATCTGCTGCAGTTCCATTGGAGATGCCATCCTTTATGGGTTATATACCTTAAAACCAAGTATATTCTATCGAAAAAGAAGACGAATGGGAATTTATGGGCATATATATCCTAAATTTTGGGTATATGTGTATTCATATTTTATGGGTAGCTGCCTGATGACGTGATTTGTCGGAGGTGTCGGGTTGAGCTCCGCTGAGCCCCGTGTATTGAGGGCCGGTGACAGGGCCGGTGACAGTATATGGGTGCTCTTCTGCTTTTGGAAGCAAAAGAAATATGAGAAGGGTGACATCAGCGTTTTCGTTGGAATCAAGCCGTTTTTGAGTGTTTCCTGTATGTGCCGTATGTGCCGTGCAAGCAGCCGTGCAAGCAGGATCGCCCGCGAAATCGCCGGAAATGCAAATGGCGGGCAAAAGAGAAGTGGCCTGATGGCTCCGGATGCCTTGGATAAGAGGAGCGATCCGGGTGTGCGTACGGTGTCCGTGGTCATGCCGGTCCGACCCCGCATGTCCGTACGCTGAGCCGTTCGTGGCGTACGGTCCGTGGGGCTATCGGCGTGGGATCACCCGATTACGTACGCTGACCGCGAGTGAGCGTACGAAACCGGGTGATTCCAGTCGTATACTCCCCTTCCCCGTACGCTGACCGCCGCCCGGCGTACGCAGAACGGGGGATGGACCTTACTGGCTGTTACTGGCCCATAATGACTGGCCCGTGACTGCCATATGACGACCCTTATGACTGCACAGTGAAACACTCGCCCTCTTGACATCCCCCCTTGTGAATAAACTGCGGAGAGGAGATGCCCCCGTCTAGTTGTCTCATGCCTGCTGGGTTGATGGAAGATGGTTGATGGAGAACCGGTCGGGTCGGCAGATGCCTGGCGTGGCGATAGCCGTCTCCAGGCGAATGAGTGAGTAGAGAATGTGAAGTAGAGGTGCAAGGAGAAGTTGACGTACAGCAATGACTCGTACTCCGTAGCACAAGGAGAGGGAGATTCGCCCGTGGACGCAGCATCGGTCCCGGCATCAATCTCGGCATTGGCCTCGTCGTCGGCCACATCGGAGGTCGCACCTCAGACCGTCGGCAGTAACGTTAACAAGGCTGATCGCAATGTGCAGATTGGCCAAAAGACGGGCACCACCGGTATAATCGACAATTCCGGAGCGCCCGATGCGCCCGGAACGCCGAAGATGCCGAAGAGCCAGAATCCAAAGGTGGACGAATCGCAGGCGAACGATTCAACGGAGGAGACGAGGCGCAAGCTGAACGACATGCGACAGAGCCAGCTCTCTCACGTACTGTACTGGCGCTTCTTCGTGAACATCGCCCTGGCGTGCTGCGACGCGGCCATGTTCCTGATCGGCGGCGCCACGGTGTCGAATCTGCGCGGCGAGACGGGTCCGTTCTGGTCGGTGCGTTTCCACCTGTGGGTGAGTGATTCCGTATTCCTCATTCTCACTTCATGCCTGTGGGTGTGGTGCCTGTACCGTCTGGGCGTGTACCACCGTCACGTGATGGGCGATGGCTATCGACTCAACATGAAGCTGTTCTTCAGCGCGGTGCAGTGTGGTCTGTCACTATGCGCGCTGGTGTTCCTCCTCGATCTGCGTATCACGCTGGTCAATCTCACGCTGATCGTGCTCGCCGGCTTCGCCCTGACTCTGGTCGAGCGAATCGTCACCCGTCTGTACATCACGCGGACTCGCCGTCAGGGCGCCTACTCGTACGCCACCGTTCTCGTCGGCTCGCCGAAGGGCATGGCGAAGACCCTGCGATTCCTCGATCGCCGCCAGCAGCTCAACTACCGTACCGTTGCCCTGTGCCCGGTTCGGCTCAACGAGGAGACCGGCCTGATCGAGGCCGATAATGACACGAAGACCCTGCGGGAGTTGATTCTCGACAAGTGGCCGGAGCTCAAGGTCATCGAGTACAGCGAACACGGTCTCGCCGAGATGTTCGTCCGCGAGCAGATCCAGACCGTGATGGTCACAGATGTGTTCCGCCGCTTCTCCGACAACTTCAACATCTTCTCCGTACGCATGGAGTCCCTGGGTCTGGAGATCGCCCTGATCTCGTCCGCGGCGGATATCGCCGGCCACGAGACGCAGATCCGTTCGATCCAGGGCACGACGATCGTCACGTACCGTCTGCCCCAGTATTCGATGAAGACCCGCATCGTCAAGCGACTGTTCGATCTGGTGGTCTCGTCCCTGGCGATCGTGCTGTCCCTGATCATCACGCTGCCGGTCGCGATCGCGATCAAGCTCACCGATGGCGGCCCGGTGTTCTACACGCAGAAGCGCATCGGTCTGCGCGGCAAACCGTTCCGTATGATCAAGTTCCGTTCGATGGTGGTCAACGCGGACGCGCTCAAGGCCAAGCTGGCCGCCGAGACCGGCCAGAAGGACCGCTTCATCTTCAAGATGAAGGACGATCCGCGCATCACGAAGGTCGGCCACTTTATCCGCAGGTTCTCGATCGACGAGCTGCCGCAGTTCCTCAACGTGTGGATGGGCGATATGTCCGTGGTGGGTCCGCGTCCGCCGCTGCCGGAGGAGTACGCGCGCTACAACCGCGTATACGCGACGCGCATGCTGGTCAAGCCGGGCATCACCGGCCCGTGGCAGGTGTCCGGCAGATCCGATCTGTCCGCGGAGCAGAGCGAGTCGCTCGATGTCTCGTACGTGCAGGACTGGTCGATCTCCGGTGACATCAACCTGATGTTCCGCACAGTCAGCGCCGTCCTGAGCCACAAGGGCGCCTACTGAGCGTACTTGAGAAAACCCCCTGATAAATACCCCCATGGCGGTAGAATTCATCCTCGATGAACGCGCAACACAACCATGGGGGCAACGAGGGCGCAGAGGTGGGGAAGGACGACTCCCGCTCTCCGTTGAACCCCCCTCATCCGCCGGAACCTCCGAAGCCACCGGAGAACATAACGAGTCACGCCTCCGAGCCTGAACCTG
The DNA here is from genome assembly GCF_006454495.1 of Bifidobacterium sp. UTCIF-38. NCBI lineage: Bacteria > Bacillati > Actinomycetota > Actinomycetes > Bifidobacteriales > Bifidobacteriaceae > Bifidobacterium > Bifidobacterium sp. UTCIF-38. The sequence continues at coordinate 45,440 of NZ_JFAL01000026.1, forward strand.
AGCCCGAACTTGAGGCCTCGCCCAAGATCTACATGCCTCATGTGGATCAGAAGATCATCGAACAGGAACGGCAGGAAGTGGAACGGCACAAGCACCGCCGCCGCATGAGCCGCGAGCACATCAAACGCATCAAGCGCAGGAAGCGGATCCGCATCATCCTCATCGTCGTGGTAGTGGTCCTGATCGCGCTCGCCGGCATGGCCGCATGGTTCGCCACTTCGGCCATCAAGGCGAAGGGCGAGATCGAAGCGGCCGTCCAATCCGCAAGCGGTATCCAGGAGCAGGTCAGCAGCGGGGACACCGCGAAGGCGAAGACCTCCATCAATGCCTTCGCCGCACACATCGACGCCGCCTACGCGCAGACCAGACAGCCGGTATGGCGTCTGGCCGAGTTCACACCGTATTACGGTTCGGACGTCAAGGCCGCACGCGACGTCGTCTCCATCCTCAAGGACGTGTCGATCAATGCGCTGCCGAAGCTGGCCAATTCCGCGGCCGCACTTGACTTCGACAAGATCGGTATCAAGGACGGCGCGATCCAGCTGGGCGACATGAACACCGTCGTACAGAATCTCGACGCTGCCAATCAGGTGATCTCCGACGCGAACGTCCGACTCAACAACATCTCCGGTACGCATATCCCGCAACTGACCGAAGCTCTGAACACCGGCAAGGCCAAGTTCAAGGAGCTCGCGGACCTCACCGACATGGTCACCCGCATGGCCGACATCATGCCCGCCATGTTTGATCTCGACCAGACGGGCCAGGCGGACGCCACACCGCGAACCTACCTCGTACTCGCGCAGAACAACGCCGAACTGCGTGCCACCGGAGGCATCCCGACCTCATGGAGCACCCTCACCATCGACCGAGGCAAGCTCAGCATGGGTACCTTCGATACGCCGCCGCGTGCTGGTCTGTACTCAGAAAGCGAGGCACAGAGCGTCCTCACTCCGGATGAACGCAACCTGTTCTCCACGAAGATGGCCACCGACTATCCGGACATCAACTTCACACCTGACTTCCCTCGTTCTGCAGCGCTCGCCACCGCCATCTGGCAGAGGGCAGGACGCGGCAACGTTGACGGCGTCATCAGCGTCGACCCGGTGTTGCTGCAACGTCTGCTCACAATCGCCGGTCCGGTCACGCTCACGGACGGCACTGCGTTGAACGGCGATAACGCCGCACAGGTGATTCTCAACCAGACGTACATCACCAAGTCCTCGCAGGCCGAGCAGGACGCGTTCTTCACAATGGCTGCAGGACAGGTCTTCGACCATGTGCTGCACAATCTCAACGGGCATAACAGGGATCTCGTCGCCACGATGCGTCAGGCCGTCACCGACGGGCACGTATATATATGGAGTGCGCATGAGGAGGAACAGGAGAAGATCCAGGATACGGCGATCTCCGGTGCGCTCGCCTCGAACCCGGCCAAACCGGTGGTCGGCGTCTACTTCAACGACGGCACGATGGGCAAGATGGACTGGTATCTCAAGCGCGAGGTGATCAGTACCTACGACAAGACGTATCCCAACGGCGCCAAGCAATACACGATCCACATCAAACTCACTAACACCGCCGATGCGGCACAGATCAACGCCGCACCCGATCTGCTGCGCGGGTATGATGCGAACCATCAGCCCCGTCACGGCGAGATCGACACGGTGATGTACATCTACGCGCCCGATGAGGGCCGTCTGGTGGATTGGGATCCGCAGTTCGACCAGATCGCCACGCATGACACGCTGACGTTGGGAGCCAAGACGATCACATTGCAGCCGGGGGAGAGCTTCGAGGCCACGGTGCACGTACTGGCGAGCCCGAAGGCCGGCTCGAATGCGTTGGTTTTGAGACAGACCCCCTTGGTCGACTGAGGGTGACCCCCCTAGTCCTTATAGTGAAACAGTATCGGAAGAGTAAAGGAAAGAACGGAGCAGGGTAGTGAATGAGCCGGAAGAGGGTCAGCAGGACGGCCTGACCGTAATGGATCTGTTGATGGCGGTCAGGAAGCACCTGATCACCGCCATCGTGACGTTGGTGATCGTGGTCGCGGCCGTGGCGGGTTATACGTTCACCCGCACCCCGCAGTACACGGCTACCTCGGAGCTGCTGGCCACGTATCGTACGTCGGCGAGCAGCAACAACAGTGCAGGCAGCGAGCTCAATTCAGGTGCGAACTATCTGACGAGCCAGATCCAGACCTACCCGCAGCTGGTCAAGACCGAGTCCGTGCTCCAGCCGGTGATCGACGATCTGGGGCTCAACACCACGGTGACGGATCTGGCCAAGACCGTGACCGCATCCAACCCGACCGACACGATGCTCGTGGACATCTCTGTGCAGAACAATAATCCGAAGGACGCCTCGAACATCGCTAACGCTGTGGCCAAGAGCCTCAAGGAACAGGTGACCTCCACGCTGTACAGCGACGAGGGCGATAAGATCGTCTCCCCGGTGAACCTGACCGTCGTCCAGCAGGCGTACGCGCCTGCTTCTCCGAGCTCGCCGAACATCAAGCTGTATCTGGCGGTCGGCGTGCTTGGCGGCATCATTCTGGGTATTGTCGCCGCGCTGATCAAGGACCTGATGGACACCCGTGTGCGTCAGGATTCCGATGTGACCGCCATCGTGGATGCGCCGGTGCTCGGTGGTCTGAGCCGTAATGATGCGTACGATGACAAGGCTCCGGTGATCATTGCTCACCCGGCCTCCCGCGAGGCCGAGGAGGTTCGTCGTCTGCGCACGAACGTCGCGTTTGTGCTGCCTGACGAGAAGTTCTCGAACGTGATCGTCGTGACGTCGGCCGGTCCTGCCGAAGGCAAGACCACGACGAGCGTGAATCTGGCGACCGCATTCGCCGAGAACGGCAGTAAGGTGCTGCTGATCGACGCCGATGTGCGCAACCCCTCGGTGAGCAGGAAGCTCGACATCGAGGGTACGGTCGGTCTGACTCATCTGATCACGAACCGCGTGTCCTCCCAGGATGCGATTCAGCGCTACTGGAAGCCGAACTTCCATGTTCTTCCCGCCGGCAAGCAGAACCTGAATCCGAGCATTCTGCTCAACTCCCGTGCAATGAAGGCGTTGATCGTGCAGGTGGCTGGTGCGTACGATTACGTGATCATCGATACCGCCCCCATGCAGGTGGCCAACGATGCTGCCGTCTTTGCGAAGGATGGTCCGGAACTGCTGCTGGTGGCCGGTGTCGGCGTGACCGAGAAGAAGCAGCTGAAGCAGACCGAGCAGGAGCTCGAGACGCTGAACATCAAGGCCGCCGGTGTGGCGATGAACTACGTCGAGGCCGAGAAGCCGCAGAAGAGCGGCTATTACTACTACGGTGATGACGCGGACGGCAAGGGCAAGAAGGGCCAGCACGGCAGTGCCAAGAGTGATGCCCAGGCGAAAACCGACGACAAGAAGAACGCCTGATTCTCCGTTCGTGCATAAGCCTGTTCAAGACTCTCACGCAATAGTACTGTGATGATGCCGCGCCGCCACCCATGTGGCGGCGCGGCATCATCACATGTATGGTCCGCCGGTGCTTGTACGTACCTTCTTGATACGTTGACCGGTCGGTCTTGCTCAACGCCGAAGCTCGAGGAGCTGCACGTGGCCGTAGCATGTATGCGTATACGATGTAGATACGCGGATTCGTAGGGAACCCGAAAGAACAGGAGTGCAACGCAACCTGAGAGGAGGCGCTTTCATGGATTTCAGCGAGTTTGATGCGCTACCGCTGAGGGATGAGCATGTGATCGTGTTGGATGAACCCTATCATGGCGGTATACGTGACATGCCTCGTTTGGAGGATGTCTCCCGCATCGTTGGCGGCTGTTTGAACGAGACCGGATGGTCTGCCATGAAGGTCGCCGATCGAGCATGTGTCCCTGATACGGTGGTTAAGAATATGGCGGGCGGTCATCCGGTTCCGTTGGCCGAAGCGATGCGCGTATTCGACGTGGTGGGTGTCAAACCGGTGCGCGTACCTGCCGAGTATCTGGAGGCCTGATGCGTCGCCGTGATGTCCTACATGTGTGGAACGAAGGTTGCCATGTGGGGGAATTCTTCCGTACAGGAACCGATTCTGATGTAGATTTCCGTTATGATTCGGACGAATCTACTTCCGGCGGTGTCGGTGTGCCGATCAGTCTTAGCCTTCCTTTGAGCGGCGTATCGTCCCGGCGGGCGCCCAAGGCGTTTCTGGAGAACATGCTTCCTGATGATCCGAATGCCCGGCAAAGAATGGCTGCAAGGTTGCATATTTCCTCAACGGATACATTTGATCTGCTTGACGGCGCGGACACTGTAGGCGGACTAGTGTTCACGCGGCGGGACAAGTTGCCTGATATGCCGTTGGAGGTACGGCCTCTCGATGACGAGGAGTTGGCACGACAGATCGGTTACGTTAGAGCGAATGGTTACAACTGGTTCGCTCGGGACATTGATGATGAGTTCAATGAGCGTGCTGTTCCGCGATGTCGATTTTCCATTGCGGGTGGACAGCCCAAATTTACGGTGGCTAGGCGTGGTGGCGTGTGGCTGTGGCCGAATCTAGATATTCCTTCTACACATATCATCAAGCCCGAGGTATTGGATTGTCCGAATTCCGATACGGTGGAGAATGCCACCATGACGCTGGGGGAGATGTGCGGTTTGCCTGTAGCCGAGCATGGTTTGCTGGAGGTTGCGGGAACGCGTGCGTTTATTACTCGTCGATTCGACCGTGTGATCAATTCCGGTATCGTGCGTCGCGTGCATTGCGAGGATCTTGCTCAGTCTATGGGCATGATGCCAGGGCTGAAGTACGACATTGATGCGATCAGTTGCGTCAGGTTCCTTCGTGGCTATGACGAGACCAACAAGATGGCATACGAGTGGGTGAGACGTCTTGCCTTCAACATCTCGTCCGGTGATTGCGACTCCCATGGCAAGAACTATTCGATCATCTTTACCCCTAGTGGATTCCGGTTCTCGCCTATGTATGATCTGACGTCGACGAGAACTTGGCCTCAACTTGATCAGGAGCTGTCGATGTCCATCAATGGTGTCCAATATGCTGATTGGCTGACTCCGTCTGATTGGGCTGCGTTCGCCAGAGCCGCTGGTTTGGATGAGGAAAGGGTCGTCCGCATCGCCCGTGTCATTGCACATGCGGTATTAATGTATGCCGATCAGGCAGTACGCGATGTTCCTGCACCTCAACGCGATGCCATGTTGCGAGGGATCATCAAGTCGAACGCTAATATCGAGCCGGTTGATGAGCCCCTTGAGGATATTGGAGCGGACTCATCTGTCTTTTCTGGCTACCAACGCGAGGACGACGACGTGTGGGTACGGCCCTATGTCCGTGAAGACCATCATATCTCTGGATACTGGCGTAGGCGTGACTTGACTCACGATGTGGTCTGAGGACGGGGTTGACCCCCGTTGTTACCCCCGTCGGGTTATACTGGAGCGTGATTCGTTGCGAGGCGCGGATCCCTTCGGGGAGACGCAGCGCAGGCAGGAGGAAGAGACAGTGAAGAAGAGCCGTATGGTCGATAACGGCCGTGATGCCAGTTTCGTGGTTCGCTGACTGCTGAGGTTTGTCTGGAGTCTGCAATGCGTATTGCGATGATAGGGCATAAGCGTATTCCCTCGCGCGAGGGGGGCATTGAGATCGTCGTGGACGAACTCACGACCCGCATGGCCGCGCGTGGGGAGCAGGTGGTCGCGTATAACCGCAAGGGGCACAACGTCGCTGGCGAACGTTTCGACAATGAGTCCAACAAGAACGACAAACCGTTCACGTACAAGGGCGTGAAGGTCATCCCCGTCACCACGATCGATGCGAAGGGTCTGGCTGCGCTCACCTCCTCGTTCTTCGCGACGATCAAGGCCATCAAGGCTCGCCCCGATGTAATCCATTACCATGCGGAGGGCCCGTGCGTTCCGTTGCGTCTGGCGCACTGGGCGGGTATCCGCACGGTTGCCACGATCCACGGCTTGGACTGGCAGCGCGCCAAGTGGGGCAAATTCGCCTCCACGTATCTGAAGCTGGGCGAACGTACGGCCGCGACATGCGCGGACGAGGTGATTGTCCTGAGCCGTAACGTCCAGCGGTATTTCAAGGACACGTACGGTCGCGATGTTCGATTCATTCCGAACGGCATCGAACGCAATACGCCCGTGTCTGCGGATGAGATCACGCGCAAGTACGGTCTTGAGAAGGATGGATACATTCTGTTCCTGGGGCGTATCGTGCCGGAGAAGGGCGTGCATTACCTGATCGATGCGTTCAAGCGCCTCGATACGGACAAGAAGCTCGTCATCGCAGGAGGATCCTCCGATTCCGCCGAGTACTACGACACGATCAAGACTGCCGCGCAGGCTGATCCGCGTATCGTCCTCACCGGGTTCACGGAAGGCCGTGAGCTTGCGGAACTGTACTCGAATGCCTACGTGTACGTGCTGCCGAGCGATCTTGAAGGCATGCCGATGAGCCTTCTGGAGGCGATGAGTTACGGCAATTGCTGCCTAACCTCCGATATCCCCGAATGCGCCGAGGTGCTCGAGGACCATGGGATGATGTTCCACAAGGGGAATATCGACGATCTTGCCGATAAGCTCAATGCGCTGCTCATTGATTCCGCTCGTGTGAAATCACTCAAGGACACTGCCGCCGACTACATCACCGCCAAGTACAGCTGGAACAAGGTCGTCGATCGGACACTCGCTCTCTACCGTGGGGAGGAAGCCTGATGAGGATTCTGCTGGTCAACAAGTACTTCTACCGCAAGGGCGGCGCGGAAACCTATTTCTTCGCGCTAGCCGAGGGATTGAAGGCACTCGGCCACGAGGTTGCGTTCTTCTCCATGCTGCATCCGAACAACGAGCCGAGCTATTGGAGCAAGTACTTCGTGTCCGAAAAGGACTACGTGGGCAAGATCTCCGCGTTCCAGCAGGCGAAGGAAGCGGCCACACTCGTCTATTCGTTCGAGTCGAAGCGCAAGTTCGAAGCGCTGCTTGAGGAGTTCAAGCCGGACGTGATCCACATGAACAACGTCCACCGACAGCTCACATTGTCGATTCTGGATGCGCCGTATCTGAAGAAGCATCACGTACCGGTGGTGTATACGGCGCATGACTACATCCTGCTGTGCCCCGCCTACACGATGGTGGATGGTTCCGGCAACGTGTGCGACGACTGCCTCGACCGTCACTTCATCCATGCGGTGAAGAAGACCTGTGTGAAGGGTTCAAAGGCCAAGAGTGGACTGGCGTTTCTGGAGGCCGAATTCCTCAAGTACCACCACAGCTACGATAAGATCGACAGGATCATCGCGCCGAGTGAGTTCATGAAGAACAAGCTCGATGAGGGTGGATACGCCGGCCGTACCATTGCGATGCAGAACTTCCTGACCGAAAGCCAGATGGCGATGGCCAAGAAGGTAACGAATACGGATAAGTTCAACACGGTTGAACCGTATTTCCTCTTCTTCGGCAGGCTCTCTAAGGAGAAGGGCATCCTTACGCTGGTGAGAGCGTTCCTTGATGCCGTAAACAAGTCCCTTCCGAAGGATTGGACGCTGCACATTGTCGGTGATGGACTGGAACGCGGAACCATTGAAAATCTCGTGAAGCAGACAGGCGGCGAGGCGGAGCATCGCATCAGGCTACTCGGCTACAAGACTGGCGAGGACCTGCAGCGCGAAGTTGGCAACGCTCGTTTCAGTGTGCTCTGCTCCGAATGGCGCGAGAACATGCCGTACTCCGGCTTGGAGTCCTTGGCCGCGCAGACCCCGGTGATCGGCGCGAACATCGGTGGCATCCCCGAGCTTGTGGTGGAAGGCAAGACCGGTTTCAGATTCGAGAGCGGAAACAAAGCCGACTTGGCACATATATTGAATAATGCATCACAGGTGGATGCAGAGCGTTACGGAACAATGCAGCAAGCGTGCGGTCGCTACGTCGAGGACCGTTGCCGACAGAACATATACGTGCAGCAGTTGGAGGACATCTATCAGGCCATTCATCATGCCGATGTCTTCACTGTGGCTTCTCGTGAGGGGAACGAATCAACTCGAGTTGCCGTTTAGGCGTGTAGAAGAGGCAGAGGAAGAGGAGAGTGAGGATAGATATGGTCGCAGGTCATTCAAGTATCAAACGCATTGTCCACCGTGTCGGTGAGGAATGCCGGTCCACGGCGGAGATCGCACGGCTGACGTCATGGCCGGAGGCGCTGGAGACCTTCATGGCCAAAGTGGACATTCAGGTGATGAACCGCAACGGGTTCAAGGAACCACCTGCGGTACGCAGGCGTCTGGTGCACAAGCATGAGATTCTCATGAAGTATTTCGAGCAGCGCTACGGGCGTTTCGCCGATGCATACGACTTCCATGCGCCCATGCCAGAGAGTGATCCTGCATTGGAAGGCAAGATCTGGATGTGCTGGTGGCAAGGGCTTGATCAGGCTCCTGCCATCGTGAAGCGATGTGTGGAATCCATCAAGCGGAACGCCGGCGACCGTGATGTCATCGTCATCACCGACGATAACTACGAACAGTACGTGCATATTCCCCAATGGGTGAAGGAAAAGCAAAAGGCCGGCATCATCACGAGGACGAATCTCTCCGATTTGCTGCGCTTGTCGTTGCTTGCTGAACATGGAGGCCTGTGGCTCGATTCCACGTTTTACTGTACAGGACCGTTGGAGGACACGGCTTTCTGTGGTCCGCTCTGGTCGATTAAACGACCGGATTACCTGCATTGTTCCATTGCGCAGGGGTACTTCGCTGGATATTCTCTGGCATGTGATACTGAGCACAGGTGGGTGTTCCGTGCCATACGCGATTTCTTCCTCGAGTATTGGAAGACAAACGAGTTCATGGTGGACTACCTTATGGTGGATTACATGATCGTCATGGCGCAACGGCATTGTGATGAGATTAGGGATATCTTCCAAGCTATCGAACCGAACAATCCGCGATGCGATGATTTGTACAAGGTACTTGGCAATCGTTATAGCGAGCAATCATGGCGGAAACTTGTTTCAGATACCTCCCTCTTTAAGCTTACGTGGAAACAGAGCTTCCCTGCTGAGGTAAAAGGAGGAAAGACCTTCTACGGCAAATTGATCGACGGCACCCTGTAAGGCAGGACTTATATATGGATAATCATCAACGAATCCACCATGCTTGCCCGTGCATATCAGCCCTCATAGAGAGGTAATACAGCAATGATAACACCTATGAGATCGTCACGTCCGACCGTATCCGTTGTGGTCCCTATCTATAACGTAGAACGGTATTTGCGCATATGTGTTGATAGTCTATTGCGACAGACATTGCCTAGCATGGAAATCATTCTTGTGGATGACGGCTCTCCGGATAGTAGCGGACGAATCGCGGACGAGCTTGCAGCTGAGCATGATTGTGTCAAGACCGTTCATCAGCAGAATGGGGGACTTGGCCCCGCACGTAATACTGGCATCGAACATGCGTCAGGCGAATACGTCGGTTTCGTGGACTCCGACGACTGGGTCGACCCCGACATGTTCAAGGGACTGTACGATGCAGCGAAGCGTCGCCACGCGGATATCGTGTTCGGTGGCCATAAGGACATGGTCAATGGCAAAGTGAATACCGTCAAGTCCCATCCGCTGGCCGGTATGACGCTGACAACTAAAAGTCAGATCCTCGACATTCGAGAAAGGCTGTTCGGACATCTACCAGATGACGCGGAGATCGAGGCGTTTCCGATGCGTGTCTGGACGGGCATCTACAGGAACGACTTCCTTAAAGAACACTGCCTACGGTTCAAGGCGATTCTTTCTGAGGATACGATCTTTAATCTATCCGCATATCAACAGGCTCAGGTGATTTCATTTACCGATGGCACCGCATATTGTTATCGTATGGATAACCAGCCTTCGATCATGCGAACTTTCTCTGCAAAGAAGTTGAAACAGTATGAGGGTTTTATAGATGAACTGTTCCATATAGCTGAACAGGATCCGAGGCGTGAGCGTTGTCTACTTCGTGCAAAGCGCATGGCGATCGATTACTGTCGTTTGTATGTCGGTCTGATCGCCGGGGGGCGGTTGTCTTGGCGCCAGCAGCTCGTGGAAACCAAGCGGTTGACTTCTAGTGAGATGTTCCATAAGTACTGCCGTGATTATCCGATGGACAAGTTGCCTCGACAACAACGATTGTTCCATGAAGCATTGTTGAAGAACGGATTGAACACAGCACTGTTATTGTTGCATATGCGACAGCTACTGAAGAAGAGGATTTGGAAATGACCACAGGGCATGCAAGTAACAGACGAATCATCAATCGAATTGTTGAGGGGCCTCATTCTACAACCGAGACCAATTGTTTGATGTAATGGTCTGAAGTATCGGGAATATTCTTTTCGAAAGTGGACATTCAGGTGATGAATCGTAACGGATTTAAGGAGTCTTCTGATGTACGCGATAGACTCGTACGCAAGCATGAGATCTTTACGAGGTACTTCGAGAAACGAAACAGTCGTTTCTACAATACGTATGATTATAATGTGTCTCTACCGGTCAGTGACTCCAGTTTGAAAGGAAAGATCCGGGTTTGCTGGTGGCAGGGAGTTGAAAATGTTCCGCATGATTGTCCGCCGATGTGTTGAATTCATCGAACGATATGCCGGTGGTTGTGGAGTCATCGTCATTGCTGATGAGAGGCAAAGTTGATTTACATGAGACAACTAATGACGCGTTTCAAATTTGATGCAGGAACTGTAACTGTAGGTTCATGTCTTGCAGTTTTTGTTTGTTTGTCACTTGTTACTAGCATGCCGCTACTGATTGTAGGTTTATTTCTTGCTATTCCTGCATGTATATGGATGTGTATGCATCCAGTTAGATTAATTTATGTTCAATTCATATATGTATTATTCTATGGCTTTTTAATAGGCGACCTGCATCTTCCTGGAGCTTTGTCGTATGGGATGGATGTGATCAATGCTATGGCGTTTTTGATCGCTTTATACAGATTCATCAAAACGCCCCGATACTACAGACCCAAATTTGGTGGAGCATTTTTCGTTCTTTTCCTTTTTGTAACAGTAGGTATTACTTCTGCGCTTGGTAATGGTGTGAATCCACTTTATACACTGTGGTCGTTAAGGGTGTTCCTTCGAGCGCCAGTTTTCTTGTTTTCAGCAGTTGTCCTTATGAGAGAGCAAGATGCTGTTAAACAGTTGAAATTTTTGCCTATATATATAATATTTAGTATACCAATATTTCTAATCCAAAAAATAGAATTCCCATCGACTCCTGATAACGTAAGTGGATTTTTTGGTTCTCTCAGTGGAGGAAACACAGGTTTAAATGTCTTATTGATCCTCGTGTCATGCCTTTGTGTTGTCGGCTTGCTGTCGCGTAGTTTGCATTTCTATGTTTCTTTGGCAGGACTTATTATTTGTTGTATCTTTGCTGCTCTCTCAGAGATTAAAGTTTTCTACATTGAGTTATTTATCATTATTCTTCTTTCAGTAACCATTTTAAAATTATCGTTTAAAACTTTAGTTTTAATTATTGGATTTATTTTAGTATTTTATTTAGGAATACATTTATACTATATTTTATATCCCGATTCGATTGATATTTTTGACATCAATTCAATAATGAAATATTCTGCACAAGGGGGTTATTCGACTCGTTATGATCTTAATCGTCTAACGGCTGTCCAAACCTTAAACAGTGATTTTATGCATTCTCCTATTGATTCGTTATTTGGTTTCGGATTAGGTAGTGGGCAGCATACCCAATTTTTTGAAGCTCCTTTGTATAGTAAATATGGCGATATTCTTCATTGGATATATTTTACGCACGCTTCTGTATTCATTGAAACTGGTTTCGTTGGTCTATTACTTTATGTTGGTTTTTATCTTTGCGTATCTTGCAAAGTATTTAGTGTTAGGAATATAAATCGTTCATCGATCAGTAATTCTTGTTTCGTGTTTTCCATTCTTTCTATCCTTCTTATATCGTATAATTCGACTGCTATTATCGAATCTTCATATCTTATGGCGTGGTTTATTGGCCTCCCCTTAGTTTTTGTTAAAGATCATTTACTCGTTGAAGGAAGTATTCATGATTAAAACCCTAAGTGATTTAAGGTCTTTTCTTGACGCAGAAAAAAAGATATATATTTCTTCCAATCCTAGAACTGCATTGATAGACTACTTGGTCCAGGTTCCTTCGGTACGAATTTGGAGGTATATTAAGTTATTACGTAAAAGTGAGTATTACTATAATAACTCTCGTAAAAGTATATTTCATGCTATTATGTACTTTTTCTATCGAAGAAGGAAAAATATATATGGTACATTTTTAGGGATTGAGATTGATGAGAATACTTGTGATATTGGTTTAAAAATTTGGCATACTGGTAATGTTGTTGTCAGTGGTGCCGCTAAGATTGGAAAAAATTGTATTTTGCATGGAGGTAATTGCATAGGTAATACTGGTCTTGTCGGTCAATTTGAGGCACCTGTGATTGGGGATAATGTCGATATCGGTGTTGGTGCATCAATCATTGGTAATGTCAATATTGCTGATAGTGTTCGTATTGGTGCTGGTGCGGTAGTTTTAAATTCTTGTGATTTGCCTAATAGTTTACTTGTAGGTATTCCAGCGAGAGTTATTAAAACATATTAGTATGAAAGTGTCTGTCTCTTATGTTAATATGTTTATATTAGATAATAACCCTAAATTATTGTTATCTGATCTATCGTTACAAATTAATTGATTGTTTTTGGTTTAAGTCAATTGCTATATAAGGAGTAATATTGATACCTAGGAAGATCCATTATATCTGGCTTGGTGGAAAAGATAAGCCATCTCTTACTAAGTTATGTATCAATACATGGAAACGTGTTCTTCCGGATTATGAAATTATAGAGTGGAATGAAGATAACCTTGATTTGAATTATTTGAAAAAAAATAATAAATTTTTATCTAAATGCCTAGATCTTAAATTATGGTCTTTTGCATCGGATTACCTTCGTTTATATGTTCTTTATAAAGAAGGAGGCGTCTACCTTGACACTGATATTGAGGTCATCAAAAAGTATGATTCATTACTTAATGAATCTATGTTTATCGGTCTTGAAGATAAAGGATTCATTGGTACAGGTGTTATTGGTTCAGAGAAGAATAATCCTATTGTTAAAAGGATTCTAGATTTTTATAATGTAGACATTTGGAATGTTGATATTATTAATAATCCTATGATTTTTAAATATCTATATGAATCTGAACCTGATTTATTTGTTCATTGTAACATTTTGCCTCGGGATGTATTTGCTCCTTATGCTCCTGGTCAATTATCTGACGGTGTAGTCGAATCCGATCGGACTATTTCTATACACTGGTATTCTTTGAATTGGAATTTGTCTCTTAGAGGATATGTATTTGCTACTACTAAACATATTAAGAATCCTTTTATCCGGCTTGTTGTATCCCTTAAGAAAGCTATTGGTTATGAAATGAGGTATAGAAAGTGAAAAAGAGCATCTGCTTTGTTATCGGGGTTCTCGCGAGAAAGGGCGGTACGGAGAGGGTATGTACCAATATTGCTAATGCTTTAAGTAATACATATGACGTTAGTATTCTTAGTACTTGGGATGAAGGCGAGCCTGGTTATACTATTGATAATAAAGTGAAAGTTCATTATTTGATGCGTAGATTTGAGGGAAAGATTTATCATTTTTTCCCTTCATATTTTACAATCAAATATACACATTTCTTCAGGAAGTACAAATTTGATGTTGTTATTGATGTTGATATTTGTTTAGCTAAATACTCAATTCCTGCAGTACGTGGTTTGAAAACGAAAGTAATTGATTGGGAACAGTTTAATTACTGGCATAATGCAAATGATCCTGAACTGGCTTCTATTCAGCGTCTTGCAATTAGGGAATCATCAAAGATCGTAGTTTTAACAAAACGTGATTATGCTTTTTATCATGATGATGGTCATGTTCCTTATTCAAAGTTGGCTCAGATTTATAACACAACTCCTATGATTGGTGCTCGGCCTTCAGATCGTAAGAATAAGCTTGCTATTGCTGTTGGTCGTTTGACGGAACAGAAAGGGTTTGATATTCTTCTTCATTCTTGGACTATTGTTGAGAAAGCCTTGCCCGAGTGGAAACTTGCTATTATTGGATCTGGTGAGGATGAAAGTAAACTAAAGAGATTAGCGTTAGAACTAAATCTTAAGAATGTATCTTTTGTTCCTGCGACAAAGGATATTGAGTACTGGTATAATCAGGCTAGTTGTTTTTTACTTTCTTCGAGATACGAGGGTTTTGTTATGGTTTTACTTGAAGCTATGGCAAAGGGTCTTCCTCCAGTTGCTTTTGATTGTGTTGCCGGCCCTAGCGAGATTATTGAAGATGGAGTTAATGGCTTTCTTGTTCCGTTGGAAGGCGGTTTTTCTGCTTTTGCTAATAAAACGATTGAATTATTATCTTCGTCGGATCTTCAAAGTCAGTTTGCTTATAAAGCAAGATTACGTTCTTTTGATTATTCTATTGATATTATTTGTGATCAATGGAAAACAGTGATTCAAGATGTATTAGACAATTAGTTAATTGCAGGTTTGGATATAATATATGGGTAAGTACAAATATCTGTTCAAGAATGTTGGTCTTCTTGCAATCGGGCAGTTCAGTACTCGATTATTGACTTTTTTCTTGGTTCCATTGTATACTAGCATATTGTCTACGTATGACTACGGAACGTTTGATCTCTATAGTACCATTGTTCAACTTCTTGTTCCTGTTTTGACTCTGAATATTTATGATGGTATACTTCGTTTTGCTTTGGATAAGACCGAAGACGTAAAACAAGTGTATGCTGTTGGTTTTACTGTTTTTCTCTTTGGAAGTGTTTTTCTTTTTGCTTTAATAGTTTTAAATCGTGAAATCAACTTTCTGCCTATTGTAAATCAATATCCTTGGTTATTTTTTGCTTACTATATTGTCAACGCATTATCGTTCATTTTTAATAATTATGCTCGTGGTGTAGATGATGTATCTGCAACGGTAATTTCCGGTATTATTAGTACTTTAACTATGATAGTCCTTAACATTTGGTTTCTTGTTGGACTCAAGTGGGGTCTATTCGGCTATTTCCTTGCTAATATTATTGGTATTGGTGCTGGTTGTTTGCTGTATGTATTTAAATTACGTTTATGGTCTATTTCTCCTATTAGTAGCAATTATATACTTACAAAGAATATGGTGAAATATAGTGCTCCACTTGTAGTTAACAGTACAAGTTGGTGGCTTAATAGTGCATCTTCTAGATATATTATTATTGCTATTAGTGGTATTGGCTCCAACGGTTTGTTTAGTGCAGCAAGTAAGGTACCTTCTATTATTAGTATGGCAGCAAATCTTTTTAATTCTGCATGGGTTATGTCATCTGTTAAGGAGTTTGATCCTAATGATAAGGATCGATTCTTTTCCAATACGTTCAAAATTTTTAGTGCCGCTATGATGATATGTTCGTCAATATTGATTTCTGGTTCATTAATTATTGGTACTTTTCTTTTTCGTGGGGATTTTAGTTCTGCCTGGCTGCTTACCCCTTTTTTGATTGTAGGTGCTGCCTTTAGTGCTATTGCCGGATATCTCGGTGGGTTGTTTGCTGCTGCTAAAAAAACAAAAATATTTGCTTATTCTACCGCTATTGGCTGTATAGTTAATATCGTTTTCGGAATTCTTTTTACATATTATTTTGATGTGATTGGAACTGCAGCGGCTGTCTTAGTTTCAAACTATATTATACTTTTGATTAGATTTATTCAAATTAAAGGTTTTATGCGCATAGATCTTTCTTTGCGTAGGGAACACTTAGTATACATTATTCTTATTCTTCAATCATTTAATATGATAGTTTTATCCAATCATATTTTAATGTACTTGATTGATGTGCTGATTTTGTTTTTTATTCTTTTTTTGTATCGTCGTGAGATTCAACGATCTCTTCGAAAGGTGTTTTTTAAACAACGTATTGGTCGACATGCGCGGTCCTAATTTTGTATTATTTACTTTGGGAATGAAGTATACCTTATTGATCGACCTGAGTGATGCATTATAAATGTAGGAGTATATAGTGATTACTTCAAAAGAAGATCTGAAATATTTTCTTGAGGCTGATGCTGCTCGTATTTCGAATGGCAGAAAACATCCCCGTCTATTTCAGGATGAAGTTTGGCGTTATGAGATAATCTTGCGTAAAAGGGAGTATTATCATAATGTAAAGGGGTTTGCACATCATTTGTTAGAACGTTTCTATGCTTTGCGTCAGCATGTGCTTGGTGTGAAATTAGGGTTTTGGGTTCCTATTAACGTTTGTGATGCCGGGTTACAGATCAATCATTATGGTCTCTTGATTATAAATGGTGGAGCTAAGATTGGGAAAAACTTTAATGTTCATCAAGGGGTTAATATCGGGCAAAATATTGATGCTGATGATGTTCCTACTATAGGTGATAATGTATTTTGTGGTCCTGGAGTTAAAATTTATGGAAAGATTTTTATCGCTGATAATATTGCTATTGCTGCTGGTTCGGTAGTTACGAAGAGTTTTAATACTCCAAATATTACCATTGGAGGTGTTCCGGCTAGAGTGATTAATCCTCATCGTGGTAATCCGTTCAAATGATATTATATATTTGCGGGAAAACGCCGCTCAACCTGCTGAACAAACATTGAAGCAATACAAACCTGACCGTGCTGCGCGACATCCTGACCGTCATGGGCAAGTCGCCGGACGACTTCGACTGGGTCAAGGACCGTCCGGGCCACGACCGCCGGTACGCGATCGACTCGACCAAGCTGCGCACGGAGCTTGGGTGGGAGCCCACGCACACGGACTTCCAGAAGGGTCTCGAGCAGACGATCAAATGGTACACGGACAACCGCGCCTGGTGGGAGCCCGCCAAGGCCGCCACCGAAGCCAAGTACAAGCAGCAAGGACAGTGAGTCCGCTTCTTGGCTACGAATTAGATCGGATACGAAAACGGCCACCCCACATGTGGGTGGCCCTGAAAGCATCTCTAAGATAGCACATCGATTGACCAATCAGGCAAGTCGTGACGCCTTCAAACCTGCCTTCAAACCTGCGCTTTCGTTGTCCGCGCTGTAAACGCTGAGCTTGATATTCGATTCGTACGTATGAAGGCCGATGACATTGATTTGCTCGACAGCTACGTTTCACTCGTTCTCGATTTGGGATAATAAGGTGTACTGTATTGTCACTCCGCTGTTCTCTGCGGAGGAAGAAGAAGCTGAAACCATTGGAATTTCAGCATTCCTATTTTCTCCTGATGGAAAATAGGGAAGAAAGTGAATCGTTTGTACTTGGATGATGGCACGCTTAATGTGCGTACGCTTGGTCGTGGTTATGCGTGGTTGGACACGGGGGCGACGGATTCCTTGTATGAGGCGGGTGAGTTCGTGCGTACGGTGCAGCGTGCGCAGGGTCTGCCGATCGCGGTGGTCGAGGAGATCGCGTACGAGAACGGGTGGATCACGAAGGACGAGCTCCTGGAGTCTGCGGATCGTTACGGCAAGTCCCCGTACGGCAGGCACTTGAAGGACGTGGCCGAGGGGCGTGTCATCATCATCCCCAATCAGGGTGAGTACTGATCTGATCGCTTGCGTGGCATGCGCGGGATGATCGGCGCGTGCCGGGGCATGATGAAGTAGATAGGGGGGGCAGTCGGGTGCGGCTGCCCCCTACCTACCATTCAAAGCTGATCCCTTATCGGCGTGTAACGGTCCGGATTACTTCTCTATTCATTGGATCCGTGATAGTTGCTATTGATGTGCAATGTCAATTTTGGCCGTGACGACTTCACCCCGTGAGTATTTGGAGGTTTGAGCACCGGTTGTTATTGTGGGAGGGCACCGGGGTTATTGCGGGACGGCACCGGCGGTGATGGCTGGGCGCCGGCGATGCCGTTCTGTCGTGGTGATGAGTGGGGTTATTTGCCGGGCGCGTGTTCGCGCATGTTCCATTCGCCGGTTTCTATCCATGTGGTGTTGTGCACGATCCTCCTCGAGGTCGGGGATGCGGATGTATCGGGCGCGGTACCGGTTGCGGCATGCCTGGCGGGCAAGTGCGCAGATTATCACGCAGATGATCCAGCTTTCCTTGCGCCTGTTCAATAGAAATTAGCTGCTCACCCTTAATAAACTGTATCAAACAATCAGATCGCAGTTCATTGATTAAGCATCAGCTACGTCTTCCCATAGGGGCGACGTAGCTGATGCTTTTCTTTTATCTAGGTGGTATTACCCTTGACCCTGTGAGTAGGTATATGTCGGTACCGGCTTGTTTTATGGAACGACTGGAAATGCTAACATTGCGTACCGTTCGAGGTGCGTAGACTTCCGTGTCGGGGTCGATTCGTGATGTGTTGTCATCGAACGTGACGCCTACGCACCATTCATTGGATCCGAAGAAGTATGCGTAGTCCTTGCTCGAGGATATGGCGACTGAATCGACGCTGCTAGGTGTACGCAACATAGAGGGCAGGACGGATAATTTGTCCTCTGTGATGCCTCGATTGTGCGCGTGCCTAATATTTAGTTCTTCCGTATGTCCGGAGATCAGGGCATCGAAGAATACTTCGGATTTTACCGGTTTTGGTTTGTTTCTTCGATAGAAGCGCTGGGGAACCGTGCAGTCCAGGCCGCAGAGGTGCATGAAATGATGCTTGCGCCAATGGACGTCAAAAGATGTACAGTTGAATTCGAGAATGATATGTCGATTAAGAAAATCGCGGGCATATGTTTCGACCATAGGACGGAGTCGCTCGACGACGGCGGGGATTCCATCGTTCCCGTTTCGTGTCATCGGTTTTCCCCAAAGTGTATAAGCCGGAGAAACGCGACTTTTCTCCGGCCCTGCTGTTCGGAATCCGTGTTTATATAGCCCTCTGCTAGGCGACCCGTGACGCGAACAGGTCTACGGGAGGTTCGACCTTTCGGTCGTTTCGCCTTCTCCCAAGGCTAGGTGCTCCTTCGTGGCCGCCGCAGGCAGCGGCTGCGGGCATCACGGCAGAAGATTCCATGTCGCAGTAAGCTTAAGCATCAGCCCCGTCCTCCCGGACGGAAAGAGGAGCATGGGCCAAGCTATAGTTCCATAGTATGGCTGTTGTCCAGGTAAGTCAACTTGCCGTTCGCGCTCTGGTGACTTGTGCATTGCTCGTATGCGAGATTCACGGCTGCAGCAGCTGAAAATGCAGATTACGAGGGATACCGAGCCGCGTTCCTCTTTTCGGGAGATTCATGAGCTCAACACGTCTGAAGGCCGTGTGCTCATGTTCGAGATCCCCCCGGCTCCGATAGGCATGCCCGTCTCGTGGCAGGGATACTTCCATGGTCGCAGTGGCGAGAGTCTTGTTGCTCTGAGCGTTAACAAATTTCAGTTGTTCTTCCTGTTGTTTCCAATTGGAGTGGGCAGAGGCCGGAAGTTGTATCGACAGTCAGTCAAACGGAGGTTGCGCAATGAAGGTAGTGTGGATCACCCTCTTTAAGGAGAGCAGTCGGTTCGATTTGGTTCGTGGACCTCAGGGGGTAATCGGTAAGGCTCGTAACTTGTCGTTTTTGCTTGGCCTCAGTGAGGCTGAGGGCAAACCTTGGTCGAACGAGTTCGTGATCCGGATGGAAATGCGAACTGAAGACATGCCGACGAATGCGGATCCGCTTCTGGTAACGGAACTGCATTACGCCGTCTCCTTCGATCGGCCTAAGGTGGATACCGTGCCGCTTGACATCATCTGGCCTTTTGTGCGTCCCGACCTCATCGCGCAGCTTCGTCGCTATGAACTTCCGGGAAACACCATACCGTTGCAGCTGAGTGAGGCGACCTCGAAATAGAGGGCGAGCTAACTTCGTGTTGCTGGCTGCCAGCTGGGAAGATTGCGCTTGGACTCCCCAGCTCTCAGAGTCCTACTGAGAACATGAGAACGGTTGGATCAGCAGGGACGAGCTTCTGGAGTCCGCGGATCGTTACGGCAAGTCCCCGTACGGCAGGCACTTGAAGGACGTGGCCGAGGGTCGTGTCGTGATCATCCCCAATCGGGGCGAGTACTGATCTGATCGTTCTGGTGGCATGCGCGAGGCGTTCGGCGTGTGCCGGGACGTGGTGGGCATGGCGAGTAGGCGGGGGTGGTCGGGTGGGCTGCCCTCTACTCGTTGTGATGTGGTGTTGGCGGGATGCGTGTCCGGTTCTTCGGGCCTCATGCGAATCGGTCATCGGTCGCGTGATGGCCGATCGTCGATGGCCGATCGTCATTAGGTGAGGCATATGCGATTGGAACAGATGATCCCCGGTGCTGTCAGCAGGAACAGCCGGTGCTCAAACATCCGAATGATCGCTCTCGCTGCTGGGGTGGTGTGTTGGCGAGAGGTTGCCGTCATGGTGGTGCGGTTGTTGCTCGCTGGCGCGTTGTCAGCGGGACGTGCGTGTCGGGTGTCGGCGATGTTCTCTCGGTGAGACGTCCTTGGCGAGAGGTTCCTGTCTGTCCGTGGCGGAGATCTCTCGCTGGAAGAGTCTCTGGCGAGAGATCCCCGCCACGGCGAGACGGCGGCCTCTCGCTGGGCCGTCGCAGGCGGGAGGCCGGTGTCGGGTGATGACGGAAACCTCTCGCCGTGCGGGCTTGTAGCGTGCGGATGTCTTACGCCGCGAGCTCGGCGTTCGCCCGGGTCGGTAGTTCGCTGAACGGAATCACACGAATGCCGTAGCTCGTCAGCGCCTGCAGACGGCATGACAACATTGGGCCACGGAGCATTAGCCGTTGTTTTCGTGTAGAAACACGTGATTCTATACCGTTGTTTTCGTGTATGTTAGCATAGATTCATACCGTTGTTTTCGTGTGGAAAGTGGTGTGGCATGCTCAGACGCAAGATGATGGATAAGTTGATTGCTTGGAAACTCAAGGCGAATGGCAGTGAAGCGCTGTTGATCGAAGGTGCTCGCCGCGTAGGCAAAAGCACCGTTGTCGAGGAATTCGGACGCAACCAGTATCAGTCGTATATTCTTGTGGATTTCGCTCGGCTTCCGAGAGATGTCCGGGACCTCTTCGAGAACCAGATTGACGATCTTGATACGTTCTTCATGTTGTTGTCCGCATACTACAGAATGCGATTGGTGCCACGGAAGTCGTTGATCATCTTCGATGAGGTGCAGCGGTATCCGGCTGCTCGTGAACTCATCAAGTATTTGGTGGCGGACGGTCGCTATGACTATATCGAGACCGGTTCTCTGATCTCCATCAAAAAGAATGTGGCAGATATCGTTATCCCGTCCGAGGAACGAAAAATCGATATGGGGCCATTTGATTTTGAGGAGTTCTGTTGGGCTATGGGGGAGGAACTTCTAGCGGAAGCCGTACGTTCTGCCTTTGATGGTCTGAAACCACTTCCGGATGCCTTGCACAGGCGGGCGATGCGTCTGTGGAGAGAGTATCTGTTGGTCGGAGGCATGCCGCAGGCCGTTGCCTCGTATGTCGAACGTCGGGACTTCGGCGCGGTTGATGATATCAAACGTGGCATTCTGCAGCTTTACAGCAATGACATCGGTAAATTCGCTGGTGGTGATGCTGGCCGGGTGAGAGATATCTTCGCGAGGATCCCGGGGCAGCTATCCAAACATGAGAAGAGGTTTACCCTCGCTTCAGTGAGCAAGAACGCCAGGTATCGTGATTATGATACGGCGTTCTTCTGGCTCGAGGATGCGCGACTGGTGAACATATGCCGCAACTCGACCGATCCAACGGTCGGGCTGGGACTGTATGAGGATAATGCGTCGTTCAAGTGCTACATGGCTGACACCGGTTTGCTGGTTTCGCAGGCGTTTGCTGATCGCGAGACAACTCCGGATGATGTGTATCGTGATATTCTGTTCGATAAACTCTCGCTGAATGAGGGCATGCTGGTGGAGAATGCCGTTGCGCAGCAGTTCCGTGCGAATGAACGGAAGTTGTATTTCTTTTCACGCAACGATCGGAATGATTCCGGTAAAACCATGGAGATCGATTTCCTTATCATCCGGGAGTACGATAATGCGGCCATGAAACCTCGTGTCAGTCCGGTTGAGGTGAAATCGACCAAGCGGTACGGTGTTTCGTCGCTGGATAAGTTTCGGCTCGTGTATGGCCAGCGCCTGGGCAAGGAGTATGTGCTGCATCCTCGTCAGCTCGAGGTTGACGGCGAACGCATACGTTTGCCATTGTATATGGCCCACTGCTTGTAGCTTGGGTGGTTTGATCTGGTCGAATATGTCGGCATATCGGTTCTCGGGTGATTGACCAAACACGGGAGTGAATGTAGGTGTTAGAACGGAGGATATCATTCCCAATATGGCATCCCTGCGTTGATCGGAGACGGCATCAGTCAAGTCGAAACCCGCCTTGCTTACTGTAGAATGGTGGATCTCGTACACTGATTCCGCCAATCCTCTGACCATCTCGTCGTCCAGTACGATTGGGGAGATGACGTCCTCCATCATCATGAATTCTCGAGCATGCGCATGGCGTTGGGCCATTTGCGGTTGACCTGGGCAACACCCAAGGTCAGGGTTTCGTCCATGATGCCTTCCACTTCGCCATCGCGAGATTTGATGATCGCTTCGGGTGTGATGGGCTTGTTGGCTTTACGTACATATACGTTTTTCCAAGCGCTGCCGTCTCGATGCGAGAGCCGAACAAGGTCAAAGGCCGTCAGCTTTCCGAAGGACTCCATGACATCTCGGATGACGTTGGTGGCGAGATCCGAAGGAATGGTCACGTCTCCTTGCGGACGGCGGATGACTCCGCTGCCGAATTGGTTAAAGGCGTAGTACACCTCGGGTTCCACCGGCCCGTAGTCCCATGCCTGAATCTCATCATCAAACAAGGGGGTCCCATACTTTCGCAGTGAAATGGCCTGTGCGAAGTAAACCAACTTGTTCAGCTTCAGATTGGTCAGTTCTACTTCATTGCCGTAGCGCGTGATCAGCAGGTTGGCAACATCCAGTGATTGCATGAGATCCTCCTTCCATAAACCAGCTAATGTACATGCATAGTCTACTCAGCACAACTGAACTGGTATGACGATCTCTTGCTGGGTGGTGTGTTGGTGAGAGGTTGTCGTCATGTCGATGCGGTTGTTGCTCGCTGGTGCGCTGTCAGCGAGACATGCGGGTCGGGTGTCGGCGATGTTCTCTCGGTAAGGCGTCCCTGGCGAGAGGTTCCTGTCTGTCCGTGGCGGGGATCTCTCGCTGGAAGAGGCTCTGGCGAGAGATCC
>NZ_JFAL01000027.1:0-4462 GCF_006454495.1 Bifidobacterium sp. UTCIF-38
GGATCTCTCGCTGGAAGAGGCTCTGGCGAGAGATCCCCGCCACGGACAGACAGAGACCTCTCGCTGGGCCGTCGCAGGCGGGAGGCCGGTGTCGGGTGATGACGGAAACCTCTCGCCGTGCGGGCTTGTAGCGTGCGGATGTCTTACGCCGCGAGCTCGGCGTTCGCCCGGGTCGGTAGTTCGCTGAACGGAATCACACGGATGCCGTAGCTCGTCAACGCCTGCACGGAGAAATCCCGGAGAGAAATCCCGGAGAGAAATCCCGCAGTTCGTGTTCGCGGTCGTCTCCGATCATGATGAGCTTGGAGCCCGTATGCGTCAAGTGCCGCCGCCACGTCGTCGACGGAGTATTCGGCGACTCGGTGCTGTGCCGTCTCCGTCAGCGATTGGATGTTGGAAAGGGTCTGGACGAAGCGGTTCATGGCATCGGGGCGACTGCCTTCCGCCTCAAGCGTGATCTTCCCCCTCGCGTCGGTCTTCTTGCTTCTTTGAATCGGTTATTCAAATGTGATGTCCCCGTCGTTGGCGAGGAACTCCATGAGGTTGCGATGTCGTACGCCATCACGTTGCAACGGCAGCGGATCAAGCGTGAACAGATAACGAGGGAACCCATCGTGGATCAGTGTGAACGGCCGGTATTCCCGTTCCTCGACCTGCGGGTCGAGGACGCTCATCGAGACCTGGATATACGCATACTGATTACGTTTACGTACGATGAAATCACATTCGAGTTTGCCGATCCTTCCCACGCTGACCTCGTAGCCTTTGGCTCGTAGATGCAGATACAGGACGTTCTCCAATGCAGGTCCATAGCTCATTCGCACGTCGGTGTTGCGCGCGTAATACACTCCGGGATCCGCGATGTAGTACTTCTCGCCTCCGCGTAACGATTTACGCGACCGCAGGTCGAACCTTGGGCACTTGTACAGGATTTTGGCGTTTTCGAGCATGCGCACGTATTTGGCGAGAGTCTCCCTCTTGATGGATATGGATTCGCTGTGGCGGAGATATTGGATGATACGTGTCAGGTTGGTGGGTGACGCGTAGTTGTTGATCAGATAGGACTGCACGCGTGCGAATGTGTCGCGGTTCGTGATTCGGCTTCGTGCGGTGATGTCCTTTTCGAAGATCTGGCGGATAACGTCTTGGATGTACATGGACTTCGCGTCCGGGTCATCGTATTCCAACGCCTTGGGGAAACCGCCGTAGGTCAGGTAGTCGTTGAACGATGCCATACCCGCGTCTGTCGGAGCGCCGAGGAAGCCACGCATGCCTAGGTATTCGCCGTAGGAGAGCGTGTACATCTCCAATTCCACGTACCGTCCGGTGAGTTTTGTCGCCAGTTCTCCGGACAGCAGATACGAATTCGAGCCGGTGATGAAGATGGAGAACCGGCCGTCCTCGCGGTAGGCGTTGACCACGGTCTCGAAGCCGCTGACGTTCTGGACTTCGTCGATGAACAGGTAGATAAGGCCATCGGTTCCGGTGCGTTGCGCGATGATCCGGTCGAGCTCGTCCGCAGTGGTCACCTTACGCAGTTCGCGGCTGTCGAGATTCAGGACGACGATGTTGCGCTCGTCGGTGCCGCGTCTGCGCAATTCCTCGGCGACGCACGCCATGAGGGAGGATTTGCCGCATCGGCGGATGCCCGTGATCACTTTGATGAGGTCGGTGTCGTCATAAAAGGGGCGGAGACGTTCCAAGTACCGTTCGCGCGGATACAGAGCCATCTGGCATCCACCTGCTCTTCCTGCACTCCGTATTGCTTCTGGGGGATAAACTTTGCTTTTCTGTCTAAAATACCCCCCGGAAGCGACCTTGAAATGCGATTACCCGATGACGGTGACACAAATATGGTGCGCGCCAAGATCGGCAAGAAGCTGATCGGCCGGTAGTGGGTGACTGAGGTGGTTCCGGCTCACGGAATCGCAACCTGACCGGCTAGGCTGCGAGTTCGGCGTTCGTCCGGGTTGGGGTGGTTCGCTGAACGGAATCGCGCGGATGCCGTAACTCATCAGCGCCTGCATGGTGCCGATGGGATCGGAGATGTTAGGAAAAATCGAATATCGCATCGGTCGTGCGCAGGGCAGGCGCGTGTCGATCTGCGACGAGATGCTCTCCGATCGGGAGGAGCTGATCCCGGGCGGGCAGATCCGTCGCATATTCCGTGACGGCCGCAACGACGAGCGCAGGACCATATGGCTGGAGGCATGCGAACGACTCGGCGTCGACCGGGAGACCGAGGAACGGGCGACGGATGATTTCCTGTTCCTTGATTTCCTGCTGCGCAATACGGATCGGCACTACAACAACTTCGGGCTGATCCGCGACGTGGAATCGCTCGCAATCCGCCCGGCGCCCATCTTCGACAGCGGCGACAGCCTATGGAACGGTCTGGAGCCGGACGCGATATCGAACGACGACTATCCGGCGAAACCGTTCTGGATCGACGACTGGGGCGACAGGCCCAACGCGTACCGTCAGCTCGCGTCGATCCGCGACTGGGATCGGTATGACCTGAATGCGCTGGATGCGGTCCCCGATATCGTCCGCGATCAGCTCGCGGGGAACGTACGTATGTCCCTGGTCATCACCGACGCCATCTGCACGACGCTCTGCCGGCGCATCCCGCTCATACGCGAGATCCGCGACCGGAGCCACGCTTGATGCTGTTTGGTATGATACCAATTGGTATCATACCAAACAGCATCAAATAAGGAGGTCGTCGTGGCTTTTGTGGGGCGTGAACGCGAGCTAAGTGCATTGGAGCGGATGTGGAAGCATGACGGTTTCCAGATGATGGTGCTCTATGGTCGTCGCCGTATAGGCAAGACGGCGCTGCTGGACCAGTTCTCGAAAGACAGACGCACGCTGTACTTCACCGCCAGGCAGCAGACCTCAATCGCCAATCTGAGGGACTTCTCGAGAACACTGTATGCCTTCTTCGGCATGCCGGGCTCACTACCGCCGTTCGCGCTCTGGCAGGACGCATTCGACTTCATCGTGGAGCGCATGAAGGAGCGCACCGATGAGCGCACGCTGTTCGTATTCGACGAGTTCCCCTATGCGGCGATCAGCGAACCCTCCCTGCCATCCACGTTGCAGATCGCCATCGATCACGGACTCAATGATTCCAACATGATGATGGTGCTGTGCGGCAGCAATGAAGGATTCATGGAAAGCGAGGTGCTCGGTTACAAAAGTCCGCTGTACGGTCGCAGAACCGGGCAGTTGCGCCTCACCGCATTCGATGCGTTCGATACCGCACGCATGCTGCCGTTTGCGTCCCCGACCGATGTGGTGAGATACTACGCAACGTTCGGTGGAACGCCGTATTATCTCAAACAGATCCAAGCCGATCTCACCTATGAACAGAACGTGACCGAACTGTTGTTCGATACCAGCGGGCTGCTGTATGAGGAGCCGCTGATGCTGTTGCGGCAGGAGCTGCGTGACCCGTCCACATACAATTCCGTGATGAACGCGATCGGCGCTGGTGCTACCAGGCAGAACAAGATCGCCTCTCAGGCCGGTCTGGCCGTGGAATCGAGCGTGAGCAAATACCTGACGACGCTGTCCGGACTCGGTCTCATCGAACGTCAGGTGCCGTTCGGCGAGGATCCGGCTCGTTCCCGCAAAGGATTATGGACCATTCGCGACCCGTTCTTCTCGTTCTGGTATAGGTTCGTCAGCCCGCACTCGGCAGACATCGAAAACTGCGACGGGGATATCGCCGTGCGGGCTGAGGTGTTCGGCCCGGCATTGGACACCTACGTGGGACAGGTGTTCGAGGATGTTGCACGCCAGTGGCTCATGCGTGCGAATCGTACGGGGGCATTGCCGTTCACCGCGTCGCGGTTCGGCAGGTGGTGGGGCAACGATCCGAAGGTGCGCTCGCAGACGGACATCGACGTCATAGCCGCGGATCCGGTACATCATCGGATTCTGCTCGGCGAATGCAAGTGGAAGAATACGCTGAATATTGCCGTGGCCACGCAGGCTCTGCGATCGCGGACCGGGCTGGTGGAGGGGTACGACCGGAGTGATTTCGCGTTGTTCGTCAAGACCGACGAGCTCGCCGAGAAGGCTCGCGACCGGCATGAGCCGGATCTTCTGATCCGGTCGGCCAATGAGATGTTCGCCTCGTACAACTGACCGCCGACGGAAGCCTCTCGCCTTGCGGGGGCATAGCGTGCGAGAGATCCTCGGCCGGCAGTTCTATCACGGCGAAATAGCATCAGCCGTACGTCGGACGGGCATGTGTCGGTCTTCGACGCGACCGAAGTCGCTTGATGCTCTTGATGCTGATCAGAGTATTAGTCTTGGTCTTCCTACGCCTTGCGCAAGTTAATGTATTCGTAAGCAACTTGGTTACGAATAACTTGCTTCCGAATACATTAGCATCATGGATGTCTCTCGATATGGTCCTACGCTGCCATCTTATTGAACGAAATAAGATGTA
>NZ_JFAL01000028.1:0-119681 GCF_006454495.1 Bifidobacterium sp. UTCIF-38
AATGAAAAATCATCGGTACGACAACCACACCGGCATATCCAAGAACCATCAGCGAAACGGGAATCGCATAACAGGATATCTTTCGACCGATGGATGCCTTATTCATTCGCCGCGAACAGCATAGAGCAACAACACACAACACAGACGAGAGCAACGAACACGCAAAAGCCACAACAAGACACCACATAATAAGCAGAATGGAACCAACGGCAGTGAGATATAAGGCAATCGCGAGAAACAGCAAACCCACGATCGACAGCACAGAGCATTTATTCATCAATCGCCATCGTCTTTTGGGGGAAAAATCTTTTTCATTGACATCTTTCTCCTTACGCCGGAATCTCCATCGATTCCCTTGCAATTATGATAGACCAAACGGGACGGCCTCAGTAAGTGTGCAATTGGCTTGGCGGTTGAACGCCTGATTCTGTCGTCAGCTGTATTGCCGTCGGCCGTGCCACCATACGCCGCATCGTCATCCGCCATCCACCTCATCCGCCGTGCCGACAGGCAGGAGGCCCGACACCCAGACGTTCGGTCCGATGTCGGCCGGTCCGACGTCATCCGGTCCGACGCCCATGCCGATGGACGTTCCCGCCACAACCCGCACAACGCGCCGATTCCACACCGTCGTGCCCCACTACCCGCCCACAACGCGACCAGAACCGCATCTTCGCGATCTTGTGGCAGCAATCCCCGCCACACCACAGCCAACCCCGCCCTTTCGAACACTTATGGCAACAGGCCCCGCCACAACACGACGAAATCAAGGCAACGCAAGAGTTGTGGCACGCCCCTCCACGACCGGATCCTTGGAATTCCGCCATTCCACGACAATCGCATCCACAGCACCCCAGACGCGCATCGACACAACGCACCCAGAATCCCCTTCCCGGACACTTGTGGCAACGGATTTCGCCACAACACGCCAAAACGGTCAGAATGATCACGTTATGACAACAAACACGATAGGCAGACGCCGATCGATACGCCAATCAAGCCGTCCGGCACTGCCGCTTATCCACCGGCTCATCCACCGTCATCCACGGGAGCCGTCTGACGGAAACGCGGCCGGCCGACCGACCGGTATCGTAGGTGCATGGACAGTTCAACGACGAACCTCATATCGAACCATGCTTCGGATACGGAGATGCCATCGGACGCCGCGCAGGACGCATCACCGCCCAATCCCCCAGCGACCACGCGGAACACCTCGCCGGACGCGCCACGCGACACGATTCCCGCGCCGGCCGAGCCGGTGACGCCGGGCATGCCGCTCGCGCCCCGGCCGAAGCCGATCATTCCGCCGATTCTCATCGACCGCGATCTGCCGGGTCCACTGAGTCTCAAACGCCTGACGATCCTCGGTTCGGTCGGCGGACTGGACTCGCGCAGCGGATACTGGATCGAGCACGCCGACACCCTGTACGGGCGGGCGATGATCACCGAGCGCATCATCCCGTTCGCGACGATCGCCTGCGCGTTCACCGCCCTGTGGGTGTGGATGGGCGGCACGTTCCCCGACACGTTGGACGTGATGTCGCGCTCGCACTTCCGCAAGACGCATCACGGGCGCCGCGTGCGCGCGTTCGACCGCAAGGTGGAACACCGCGATCTGGCGCGCATCGGACCCTTGCGGGTCACGCGTCCGGCGCGCACGGTGTGCGATATCGTCACGATATTCGGCGATCGCACGGAGGACATGCTGCTCATCGAGCCGATCGCCGACTGCATGGACGTCTACGACTTCTCCCCGGGCGACTGCATGACGATCCTCGACGAGAACCCGTGCATGCCCACGGTCCCGCAGGCGCGCACCCTCCTGCGGTCGGTCAGCCGCATCTACGCCCAGCGGCGGGCAGGGAATAATTCGGCCCCCTCGTCAGAGGAGGCCAAGAACGAAATCAGTCCTGCTTGAGCTTGAGGACGGCGGTATAGATCTGCTTGCGATTGGGCAGGGTGCCGTCGGGCAGTGGGTGCTCCTCGGCGACCTGGCTGATCGCCTCCTTGATGCGCAGCCCGTCCTCGAGTGCGCGGTCGATGGCCAGTCGGGCCAGATCCTCGATCGACAGCGTGCTGGGAGCCGCGGCGGTCGCCTCCTCGTCGGACGCACCGGCGACGACGAGCACCATCTCGCCGCGCGGCGGATCGGAACGCACGCCGTCGCGGATCTCGATGATCGTGCCGCGGCGCACCTCCTCGTAGTCCTTGGTCAGTTCGCGGCACAGGGCCATGCGGCGGTTCGGCCCGAACGCCTCCAGCAGGTCGTCCATCGAATCGTCGATGCGATGCAGCGTCTCGTAGAAGACCATCGTGCGCCGTTCGGGCAGGAGCGTGCGCAGGTGTTGCATGCGTTCGGAGTGCTTGCGCGGCAGGAATCCCTCGTAGCAGAAGCGGTCGGTGGGCAGTCCTGACAGGGCGAGCGCGTCGAGCACGGCGGACGGTCCGGGCGCGCAGGTGACCGGTAGTCCGCGTTCGATGGCGCGTCGCACGATCGCGAGCCCCGGATCGTTGATCGTCGGCATGCCGGCGTCGGAGACGACGAGGACGGTCGCGCCCGTCTCGACGTTGTCGAGCAGCCCGTCGGCCTTGTTGCGCTCGTTGTGGTCGTGGTAGGCGATGACGCGGCCGTTGACGTGCACGCCGAGGCGGTTCGCCAGATCGTACAGGCGACGCGTGTCCTCGGCGGCGATGATGTCGGCGTGCTCGATGAGCGCCTTCAGACGCTCGGAGGCGTCGAACACATTGCCGATCGGGGTGGCCGCGAGCACCACGGTCCCGACGGGGATGCGCACGGCCGCAAGGGGCCGGGACTCGTCGTGAGGCTGGGGATCCGTGATCTCGATAACGTCGTCTGCACTAGTCATAGTCATGGTTCCAGTATCCCCCATTCGCGCGTGACGGATGCCGCAGGCTACGTAAATTCCCTCTTAAATTGCGCGCCCAGGTCCACCGGCGATGACCGGCGATGACCCATGTCCGCCGATGCAATCGCACGCAATCGCACGCAATCACTATCTGGACAGCATCGGTTCATCTGCACGGCTGTTTTTCGTCCACGATATAGCGGCGCGACGCCCACCCTGAGTAATCTGCATCTCGGATATCGATATCGCGGCGAAAGAGGGACGGCAACGGCATGAGCACGATCTGGCAGGTGTTTACGCGCGATCTCATGCGGATCCTGCGCAATCCGGTGGCGCTGGTGGTCACGCTCGGCGTGGCGATCATCCCGTCACTGTACGCGTGGTTCAACATCCTCGCCAACTGGGACCCGTACTCCGCCACCGGCAACATCCAGGTCGCCGTCGTCAACGACGACAAGGGCACCGATTCGCCGATCGCGGGCAAGCTGGACGCCGGCGCGCAGGTCGTCGCGCAGTTGAAGAAGAACACCCAGCTCGGATGGCGCTTCGTCAGCCGCGCGCAGGCGATGGACGGCATGCAGAAGGGCGAGTACTACGCGGCGATCGTGCTGGACGACGATTTCAGCGAGAGCCTCGCGGGCGTGGTCACCGGCTCGGCTGAGCGCCCGAAGATCACGTACTACGTCAACGAGAAGAAGAACGCGATCGCGCCGAAGATCACCGATACCGGCGCGAGCACGATCGACGAGCAGATCAACCAGACGTTCGTGTCGACCGTAGGCGAGGTCGTCGCCAAGGCCGTCACGAAGGCAAGCGACGACATCGCGGACAAGGCGGGCACGACAACCGACGACATCATCGCGGATCTCGACAGGACGAACGAGCGCATCCGCAAGGCGTCGGACACGCTCGGACGTACGCGAGCGAGCCTCGACCAGTCGCGCAATTCCGTCGCCGAGGCGCGGCGGACGCTCGTCGAGCTGAAAAAGGAGCTCGACGCGGCGCGCAAGGTGTCGAACAACGCGGGCACGCTGCTGAACACCGCTCAAAACGACGCGCAGCGCTTCGGCGGCGTGCTGACCGGCGCGTTCGATCTCGGATCGGCGCAGCTGTCCGGCGTGGGCGTGCAGTCGAACATCGCGGCCGGCGCGATCACCGGATCACTCAACGACGCGCAGGCGTCGGTCGACCGCATCACGACGACGATCTCGGTCCCGCTCGACGCCACGGCCCAGACGGTCGCCGACGTGAAGGCCGCGCTAACCAAGGCCGGCATCACGCAGGACACCACCGACCCGCTGGGCCGGCACATCTGGAGCCAGATCAACGTGATCGACACGGCGGTCAAGACGCAACAGCAGCAGGTCAGCGACTTCCGCAACAACGCGACGACGTTCATCACGGCCGGCAAAGACGTCACGACGCATCTGTCGAACGTGGCGGGCACGACCACAAGCGGCGGCATCGCCGGACTCAACGCGGCACGCCAGAACCTCACGACCTCGATCATGCCGAACCTCAACGCGTCGCTCGGCAGCTTCGCCGCGCTCAACGGCACGCTCGCGGGCACGCTCACCTCGCTCGACACGACCATCACGCAGGCGGACGGCCTGTTCTCCCAGCTCGACGGCACGCTCGCCGAGGCGTCGACGACGATCGGCGGCACGCGCGACTCGCTGAAGACCCTTCAGCAGGACGTAACGACCGTGAGGAACGACGTCGCCGCGATCGAAAGCTCCGAGACGTACACCAAGCTGCGTGACCGGCTCAAGCTCAACGACAAGGAGTTCGGCGCGTTCATGGGCAGCCCGGTCACGCTCACCACGAAGACCGTCTACCCGATCGCGAACTACGGTTCGGCGGTCACCCCGTTCTACACGAACCTCGCGCTGTGGGTAGGCGGATTCGTGCTCATCGCGATCTACAAGCTCGAGGTGGACCGCGAGGGGCTGATCCAGCTCACCGCCACGCAGGCCTATCTCGGCCGCTGGCTGCTGCTCGTCGTGATCGGCTTCATGCAGGCGGTCATCGCCTGCACCGGCGACCTGCTGCTCGGCATCCAATGCGATCATCCGCTGCTGTTCCTGCTCGCCGGCATCTTCTGCTCGTCCGTGTACATCAACATCATCTACGCGCTGGCGGTCGCGTTCCGGCACATCGGCAAGGCGGTCGCGGTGATCCTCGTGATCATGCAGATCCCGGGCGCATCGGGCCTCTACCCGATCGAGATGATGCCGGACTTCTTCCGCGAGCTGCACCCCTGGCTGCCGTTCACGTACGGCATCAACGCGATGCGCGGGCCGATCGGCGGCCTGTACGAGAACCACTACTGGCTCGACATGATGCACCTCGCCTACTATCTGCCGGTCGCCCTGTTCATCGGACTGGTCGTACGCCGCTACGCGATGAACCTGAACGCCCTGTTCGACAGTCGTCTGAGCGACACCGACCTGATGATCACCGAACACAACACGATGGTCAACGAGCGGATGAGCCTGACCTCCGTATTCCGCGAGGCCTCCGACTCCAAGGATCTGCACGAGCTGCTCACGCGCCGCGCGCACCGGTTCTTCACACGCTACCCGAAGCTCATCGTCTCCGGTCTGGTGATGCTGACCGTGCTGCCGATCGTCTTCCTCGTACTGCTGTTCGCCACGCAGGCGAAGATCGCGATGCTCACCGCATGGATCGTGTCGATCATCGTGATCGACGCCTACCTGATCATCGTCGAATACACGCGCGAAAGCTACTCGCGCCAGCTGGGCACGGGCGCGATGACCGCCGAACAGTTCCGCGACGTGATGCTCAACGGGTACATCTGGCGGCGCGGACGCAAGGGCAAGGGCGGCAACGGTAACGGCATCAAGGGAGGCACGCGATGAGGAACATCTGGCGCATCTTCGCACGGGACGTCCAACAGGCCACGCGCAACGTGATCGCGATCATCGTGGCGATCGGACTGGTCATCGTGCCCGCCCTGTACGCGTGGTACAACATCGCGGCCAGCTGGGACCCGTACGGCAACACGAAGGCACTCAAGGTCGCCGTCGCGAACACCGACAAGGGCTACAAGTCCGACCTCATGCCGGTGACGATCAACGTGGGCGAGACCGTGGTCAGCGCCCTGCGCGCCAACCACCAGCTCGACTGGCAGTTCGTCGGCAAGGACAAGGCGATCGACGGCGTGCACTCCGGCGAATACTACGCGGCGCTCGTCATCCCCTCCAGCTTCAGCGCCGACATGATGACCCTGTTCTCCACGAAGGTCAAGCACGCGGAACTCGACTACTACCTCAACGAGAAGATCAACCCGATCGCCCCGCACATCACCGATGAGGGCGCCTCCACCGTCGCCACGACCATCGACCAGACGTTCGTCACGACGATCGGCCAGGTCGCGATCGGACTGGCGTCGAACGTCGCGAAATACGCGGACACGCCGCAGATGAAGCAGTACGTGACCAACGCCACCGGACACATCAAGGCGATGTCCTCGCAGCTCAAATCAGCCTCCGCGCAGGTCGGCGCGTACGCAAACCTCATCAAATCGACCGAAAGCCTCGTCGCGTCGACCGACAAGCTGCTCGGCTCGACCGGATCGGCCGCCGCGGACGCCAGGAAGGCGATGACGCAGGCGAAATCGAGCGCCGACGGGCTCAAGAACGTGATGTCGAGCGCGAGCGCGCAGGCCGAGGCCGCGCTCAAACGCGCCGACAAGGCGTACGCGGAAGTCAGCAGCGAGATCGACGCGGCGTTCGACGACGTGAAGGTGCAGACCGGGCAGACGTCGGCCGCACTGCGCACATTGCAGGGCAAGGTGCAGGCGCACGCCGACGCGTACGGACAGTACGCCGAGTCGCTGCGCGCGCTCGCCGAATCGGCGACGCTGCCGGCGGTGAGGGACGCGCTCGACGCGGCGGCCGATCAGGCGGCGGACACGCAGGCGAAGCTCGCGTCCGCAGCCAAGGCGCTGGGAGAGGCGGCGCAGCGGATCGACGATGACATGGCGGACGCGGAGCAGACGCGCGCGGACCTGAAGGCGCAGGTCGCCGACGCACGCGCGGCGGTCGACAAGGCGGCGAACACGTATCGCACGACGTTGAAGCCGCAGCTCGAGGCGCTGGAGTCGTCGATCGACGAGCTGACCGCGCAGACCGGCACCGTGATCGACCGCCTGTCCGGCGCGACGGACGGCATGGCCTCGCTCACGGACGGTGTCGGCGGCGGCCTCAAGGAGGCGCGCGGCGCGTTGGGCGATGTGTCGAAGGCGCTCACCGATTCGGCGGCGAAGCTGGACGATCTCAACGCGAAGTTCGCGACGCTGACGAGCGGACTGTCGGGCGGGTCCGACGGGTCAGGCGGGTCAGGCGGGTCCGACGCGGGGGCGAACGGCCTGTCGGCGATCATGTCGGCGGACCCGGAGGAGATCGCCTCGCTGCTGTCCGCTCCGGTTCAGGTGGATCGCAAGGCGATCTATCCGATTGCGAACTACGGTTCCGCGATGACGCCGTTCTACACGATCCTGTCGATCTGGGTGGGCGCGATCGTGCTCGCCGCGATGATGAAGGTATCGATCTCCGACCATGAGAAGGCCGTGATCCTGGGGCTCGGCAACAACCTGCCGCTCGGCTCCGACGTGGGATTGCGCGAGGCGGTGAGGATCGGACGCGCGGCCGGGCCGGGCGCGATGCTCGACGTGCTGCGCAAGCCGCACTCCGAATCGCCCGGCAACGCGCGGCAGTTCGGGCTCAAACTGCATCAGGAGTATTTCGGCCGATACATGATCTTCGGTCTGCTCGCGCTGTTGCAGGGCACGCTCGTGTGCCTCGGAGACCTGTTCTACCTCGGCGTGCAGTGCAAGCATCCGTTCCTGTTCCTCATGACCGGATGGCTCGCCTCGCTGGTGTTCTCGAACCTCGTGTACACGCTCACGGTGTCGTTCGGCGACATCGGCAAGGCGATCGCCGTCGTGCTGCTCGTCATGCAGGTGGCCGGCTCCGGCGGCACGTTCCCGGTGGAGACCCTGCCGCCGTTCTTCCAGGTGATCGCCAAATGGCTGCTGTTCCCGTACGGCGTCGACGCGATGCACTCGGCGATGGCCGGCTACTACGGCATGGAGTACTGGATCTCGATGGGCAAGCTGGCCCTGTTCCTGGTGCCTTCGCTGCTGCTCGGTCTCATGCTGCGCAAGCCCGTGATCCGCCTCAACGACTGGATCATCCGCAACCTCGAAAGCACCAAGGTGATGTAGGGCCTTCCTGCAGTTACCGGCTCAGATCCAGCGGTCGGACATCGCGAAGCTGTTGTGCATCAGGTTGCTGGACGTGTAGAGCACGTCGTTCAGCAGCGTGTGCGCGTGGGTCTCGAGGAAGGCGGCCATGCGTTCGTTGGCCTTTGCAAGCGCCGACGGCACGTCGGTCGGATCATCGTGCACCCCGGCCGGCGCGTCGGCGTTCGACCGCTCCGACGTCGATGCCGCCGCGATCGCATCCTCGACCTCGGCATCGGTCGCCTCGACCAGGCGGTGCCCGAACACGCGCACCTGCTCGACGTACCGGCCGATCAGGTTCTGCGTCTCGAACCAGTGCGCGTCCGCGATCACCGCGATCAGACGGTTCGTCCAGTACAGGTTCGCGGTCGACACCTCCGGCGTCGTATCGCGCAGATACGCGGGCGTATCGTCGACGTTCGCATAGAACGGGGCCGCGGTCGTGAACGGGCCGGAACCGTACGAGATCCACATCACCGCACGGGAGGCCTCCGGCGCGTACGGGCGCAGCTGGATCGCGACCATGTGTCCGGTGCGATTGACGCCGATCGGACGGTAACGGTGGCGCGATTCGGGCGTACCGAGCGTGCCGTACGGATCGTAGGGCGTGTCCTCGAAGTGCGATCCGAGCAGGAAGTCGATGTCCTCGATCGACACCTTGCGCTCGGGCACGCGGCACCACGGGATGTCATCGGAGATCGGCGTGAATCGCGCGTTGGGAGAATCCCAGTCCTCGCTCGGGTTCAGGTGACGCTGCATGTACCAGGCGCGCGGCGTGTTGTAGATGTGGTCCCTCGGCGTGGAGTCGCCGAACACCGCGCGCGGGTTGAATCGGTCGCGACGGTGGGTGGAGACGGCGCGGCGGGAGGTGTGCGCGCGCATCGTGCGATCGAGGCGATGATCGACGATGAACTCGCGCAGGTCGGCGCTGCACATGTACTCGCGCTGATCGCCGAACGCGTCGGACAGGTCGAAGTCGTCGATGCCGAGCTGGTTGGGGATCGTCGCGTAGCAGTCGTCGGGCACGCGGCGGGCGATCCAGTGATGGCCGCCGATCGTCTCGACGTACCAGATCTCGTCCACATCGGAGATGATCACGCCGTTCGACTCGTACGTGCCGTACTGTTCGAGCAGTTCGCCGAGGCGGGCGACGCCCTCGCGCGCGGTCCTGACGTACGGCAGGACGAGGGTGATGATGTCCTCCTCGCCGATGCCGCCGGGGACTTCGGCGGAGTTCTCGCCCGTGTTCTCGCCCGTGTTCTCGCCCGCGGGGATCAGTTCGACGAACGGATCGGCGGCGGCCACACGCTCGTTGACCGCGATGGTCTCGGTCGCGCTCATCGCGACATTGTATTCGTTCGCGCCCGCCTCGGCGAGGATGCCGCGATTATCGAGCACGTTCGGCACGATCGAGTACCGGCACGGGTTGTCCGGCAGGTCGATCTCGACGTGGCTCAGGACGCTGAGGTAGTGGCGTGGCTGGTCCTTCGGGTCGACGGCGATGAAGCGCTTGGGATCGTAGCGGCCCGAACCGGAGTCATCGTCGCGCGCGATGATGGTCGAACCGTCGTAGCTGGCTGCTTTTCCAACAAGAATGGTGGTGCATGACATGCCGCCCTACTCTAGGAGGGTCGATGCGCCCGGGCAAATCATGCTCAGGGATGATTCGCGGATATGAGCCGCGCACGGACGTGGCTTGGATGGGCGGCACCGGATCACGGGCCGCACGAAGCCGGATGGCAGTCACGCTGCCGTCGCCCCCTCCATCCACCTCCAGCGAGACACCCGCGTCACTCTACATACCGTGGATCTCTCCCCATGATCCCTCAGCGAGAGCTCGCCGCACGCACCTGACACCAATCTCTCGCTAACACCCCGCTTAGCGAGAGGTTTCCACCACTGCCCGGCACAGATCTCTCTCCTGCACCGCATAAGCGAGAGATTCCTGACAGCCCCTAGCACCAACCTCTCCCCAAGCGCCACTCCAGCGAGAGATTCCGGTCACCCGCCACACCACAGCCAACCCCGCCCTTTCGAGCACTTGTGGCAACAGACGCGAGAGTCGGCAAACCGCCACCACCGGCATTGGCACCTACGAAAGGAAATGAAAAACCCTCCGGAGGTGGAATTCCGGAGGGTTTGTGGAGCTGATGGTAATCGAAACCACGACCTCTTCGATGCGAACGAAGCGCTCTACCAACTGAGCTACAGCCCCTTGGTGTGTTGTCTTGCTCCGCAGGACAACTCGCTTCAATATAGTCGATTCTCACGCGTTCGCAACTCGACACGCGGAAGAATCCCCAATCACGCCAATGTACGTCACGCCCCGAGCACGCCGACCGGAATCACATAGATGCCGTCCTCCTTGCGCCGGTACGCAAACCTCCCCACGCCAACGAGCACGGCCAAAAACTCCGGTTCACGCGTTCTGGCGCTTGGATTCTTCAGCAGTTTCTCGCGCATACGAACCAAGTTAGCCACGGCACCGGGAACCTTGTCCTCACTGGACTTGATCTCGATTCCGGCCCATCGTCCATCGGCCAGCTCAATGACGACGTCGCATTCCAGCCCCGAATCATCATGGTAATAACGCACTGGCTCCATACCGATGTTCGGCAACGCACGCGCATACACCAGCAGATCACGGACGCAAAGGTTCTCGAACAGGAATCCGAATGTCTGCCAATCGTCCAGCAGGGCCGCAGGACTCATGCCGAGCACCGCGGCCGCGATGGATGGATCGGCGAAATAGCGGCGAGGCTTCGTCTGCAACCGCTTCGGGTCACGCGCCGGAGGCACCCACCCGCGGACCGGATCAATGACGAACATGTTCTCGAACATCGTCACGTATTCGGACACCGTACGTTCGGAGATGAAGTCATCCAGATTCTCTTCCGTCCCATACATATCCTTGCGCAGCGTCTTGAACGTGACCGCCTGACTGATGTTTCGAGCAAGCGAGTCAAGTAGCCTGCGTGCGTTATCCGGATCCTTGCCTTGTTTCGGCACGCTTTCCGACAGCGTCAATCGAATATATTCACGAATCAGGATCTGGGCATCCGCGACCGGCATTCCCGCCGCCTCCGGCCATCCGCCACGGCACGCCGCATCCAGCAAGGACCGAGTATCGACCGATGATCTGGCAGCAGCAAATCGATGATCAAACAGACCGGCAAGACTGACCTCGCCGCTGGATACACCGGATTCCGCAAGCGTCATGGGGTTCATCCGGATACGTCCGATACGTCCGGCACCGCTATGGTGCGGAGTTTGCTGCCCTAGTGGAGTGGACGATCCAGTGAGAAGCCATCGCCCCTTTTCCCCGGGTTCGTCATCGACACTATGGCGCACCTCGTCCCAGATATCCGGCACAAGCTGCCATTCGTCGATGACGTGGGGACGTTCTCCGATCAACATCAATGACGGATCGGCACGCGCTACGTCCAGATTGCTACCGCGATCAACATACGTGATGCTGGACGCGTGCGCACGTGCCGACCACGTCTTGCCGCACCATTTGGTACCGGCGATCTCCACGGCACCAAAGATGCGCATATATCTTTCGATTTGCGCATCGACGATCCGCGAGCGATATCCCGTCGGCATGATGCCGCCAGATCGACGCCGCTCCACGTCCTCACTCAACATCTCAGAATCCGCCAAATTCCAGCCTTCCTGTTGCCAACCACACCAATGTCATGCACATCAACCGCCAAAATCCGAATTTTTCAACTTCCAAAATCCGAATCTCACAACTACAATAATCCGAATTCTCCAACTACCAAAATCCGAATGATACCGAATGCGGGACTCGGCTGATACGACAAGGTCCGGTCCTGCGAGGACGAGGACCGGACCTGGATCGGAACGTCGAACCGAAGCCGCAACCGCGGGCTGGCGAACGTCACTGGGCGGCGTGGGCGGCGGGCTTCTTCTTGCCGAACTTGGCCTTGAACAGGCCGATGATCGTCGGGGCGAGCGAGACCAGCAGGATGAGGACGATCACCAGCTCGAAGTGATCCTGCACGGCCGGAATGTTGCCGAAGAAGTAGCCGAGAAGCGTGAACAGCGACGACCACACGAGGCCGCCGAGCACCGAGAACGGCGCGAAACGGCTCCATCGCATGCCGGAGATGCCGGAGATGAACGGCATGAACGTGCGGATGAACGGGAAGAAGCGTCCCAAGAACACGGCCAGAGGGCCCCACTTCTCGATCATCTTCTCGGTCTTGGCGATGCGCTCGGGGGTCATCGCCTTGACCTTGCCGGACTGGATGATGCGGCGGCCGAAGAAGTGGCCGATGAAGTAGTTGCACTGGTCGCCGACGATCGGGGCGAGCCACACGACCGGCAGCAGGAAGTGCAACGGCAGCGCGGCCTTGCCGGTCACGGCGTCGGGGGCGGCGAACACGCCCGCCGCGAACAGCAGGGAGTCGCCGGGCAGGAACGGGAAGAACACCACACCCGTCTCGATGAAGACGATCAGGAAGATGAAGCCCAGCGTGGGCGCCACACCCATCGCGATCCACCCGGCGATCGCCGCGCGCGGATCCTTCAGGAGTTCAAGAATGAAATTGATAAAAGCCATAGCGCTGTCACTCTATCAGTCGCGGGCGTCACGCCGGGACTGTCTCACGCCTCCAGACGCCGGCGCACGAAACCGTCGAGCGCGGCCGGGTCGATGCCCGCGTAGCCGTTGATCGAGGCGAACTGCGGACCGGCGGACGTGTCGGTGCGGATCGTGCAGGTCTGCGCGATCGTCGTCGCACCGGACGCGGCGCCCGCGGTAAGACCCACGAGCGTGTCCTCGAGCACCACGCACTTGGCCATGTCCTCGCGTGCGATGCCGAGCTTGGAGGCGGCCAGCAGGTACGGCGCCGGATCCGGCTTGTGTTTGGCGTCGTCGTCGCCGCACACATAGCCCGCGAAGAGGCCGGGGGCGGCGTCGAGCACGTTCTCGACGATCGGACGCGGGGAGGTGCTCACCAGCATCGACGGGATGCCGGCCTCCTTGAGCGCGCGCAGCACGTCGGTCACGCCGTCGATCCACGGCATGTGGATCTTCTCCTGATCGAACACGTACTGCTTGAGCTGCCTGTCGATCTCCTCGACCGACAGCGTGCAGCCGTGCTCGATCATGCGCCGAGCCACATCGGGCACCGGCGTGCCGGAGCACTCCCAGCCGAGATCCTCGCTCCACGTACCGTTGTTGGCCGCGGCGATCTCGAACTCGCCGTTATGCCACAGCGGCTCCGAATCGATCAAAGTGCCGTCGAGATCCCAGAACACCGCCTTGAGCAGCATGATTCCTCCGTCCGTCGCGTGCAGGCCGCGAACGCTTGCGGCCTTCCATCGGTTCCATCACACCAAACCAGCCCGACAGTCGCCGCGCGCGACGTGCCGGAATCGTGCGGAGGAATAGAAAAACCGTACGCGGGATGACCGGCAATAACGGCCCTCGCGTACGGGATGACAGCAAAGATCTGCGATTCAGCGCCAGATGACCAGCGACTTGTCGTCGGGCGAATCGCCGTAGCCGAACGCGTCGCCGGCGTCCGCCCCGCCACGCGACGGGCGTGGCGTCGGACGGCCCGGCAGCTCGCGCATCTGCGTGCGGATCGCGCGACGCCACATGCGCGCGCTGTTCGACCGCTGCATCTCGACGATGTCACCATCGCGCCCGGCGGCGAACACGCTCTCCTCGCCGGCCGTCTGCAGGCGACGCACCTGACGGCGCAGCTGCCGGTTCTCCTCCTGCAACGTGAGGATGCGCGTCACGCCGGACAGGTTGATGCCCTCGCTCTGGATCATCCGCTGCGCCTGGACGAGGCGGTCGATGTCACGCAGGCAGTAGCGGCGGGCACCGCCCTCCGTACGCTGCGGGACGACCAGCCCGACGCGATCGTACTGGCGGAGCGTCTGAGGGTGGATGTTGGCAACTTCGGCGGCCTGCCCGATCGTGAACACCGGCAGTTCGAGATCGAAACCGGCCTCGTCGGCGCCGTCGAGATCTGCGCGACCGAGCACGATCGCCGTCGCGCACATCGCGTACAGCTGGCGCAGTTCACGCGCGACCCTCACCATCATTCACCTCCAAACCACTTGTGCCACTTGTCGCTCAGCGCGGGATGTAGTCGCCCGCGGCCTTGTCGAACTCCTTGGCGGCGTGCTTGACGCCCAGACCCGGCTTGACCGGCACCTGGATCATCACGCGGCCGATGAGATCGCCCGGCGTGTTGCCGACCTGCACGCCCTTGCCGGCGACCTTCACCTCGGTGCCGCTGGACGAGCCGGCGGGCACCTTGAACGTGACGGTCTCGCCGTCGATGTCGGTGGCCTCGACCTTCGCGCCGGCCACGGCCTCGCCCACGCTCACGGGCAGATCCATCACCAGATCATGGCCGCGCATCGCGAACTTGGAATCCGGCTTGACGCTGACCTGCAGGTACAGGTCACCGTGCGCACCGCCGTTCAAACCCGCGTGGCCCTTGCCGGCCAGACGGATCTTCTGGCCGTCGCGCACGCCCGCGGGGATGTGCGTCTTGAACTTCGAGCCGTCCACGGACAGCGAGACGGTCGCGCCCTTGGCGGCCTGACGAAGCGTCAGGGTGATCTTCGAGTTGCGGTCCTTGCCCTTGGTAGGGGTCGGAGGCTCCTCATACGAGTAGCCGCCGGGGCCAGCACCGTACGCGCCCTGCGATCCGGCACCGGCCGCACCGCCGAACATCGAGAAGATGTCGTTGAGGTTCGGATTGCCGCCGCCGGACGTGGTGAAGCGGATGTTCCCGTTGCCGCCCATGCCGGAACCCTGTCCGAACATCGAACCGAAGATGTCGGAAAATCCGGAGGCGTCGAAGCCGCCCTGACCGGAACCGCCGGCGAAGCGGGCGCCGCCCATGCCGAACTGGCGGATGGCATCGTACTTCTGGCGCTGATCCTTGTTGCTCAACACGTCATAGGCCTCGGAGATGTCCTTGAACTTCTCCTCCGCCTCCTTGGTCTTGTTGAGGTCGGGGTGGTACTTGCGCGCCAGCTTGCGGTAGGCTTTGGTGATCTGCTCGGGGGTGGCGTCCTTGGAGACACCAAGGACTTTGTAGAAGTCTTTGCTCAGCCATTCGTTCTCAGCCATTCATGTCTCCTTTCGTGCTGTTTTGTTTTTCTTGCAAATAAGTAAATAAGTAAGTATGGGTAAGTGCGTTGCCGCGTGGGCGGGCGGTTTGCGCACTGAGACACGCTCCGGGCCGCTCTGGCCAAGTCTTTACGGTCACAATGCGCAAACCGCCCGCCCACGCTCACTTGGGTGCGTAACTT
Source organism: Bifidobacterium sp. UTCIF-38 (assembly GCF_006454495.1). Taxonomy (NCBI): domain Bacteria; kingdom Bacillati; phylum Actinomycetota; class Actinomycetes; order Bifidobacteriales; family Bifidobacteriaceae; genus Bifidobacterium; species Bifidobacterium sp. UTCIF-38. Next base: position 15,448 of record NZ_JFAL01000028.1, read on the forward strand.
GCGTTACGTTTGTCCCACGCCGACATACCCCCGGCCCACCGGTGAGTTTGCAGAAATCTAGTCGACTTCTACAAACCCCTTTTAGAGGGTGGGAGCCGAGGGATCAGTTCTGGGGGGAGGCTACCACTACTCGGGCGGCGCGGATTACGCGGTCGCCGATGCGGTATCCGGCCTCCACTACGGTGTCGACGGTCTCCTTCTCGGCCGATGCGTCCGGCTTGTGCAGGATCGCGTCGTGCTTGGTCGGGTCGAAGTCCTCGCCGGCCTCGCCGAACTTCTCGACGCCGAACTTCTCGAAGGCCTTGTCGATCTTCGCGGCGACGGCCTTGAAGGACTCGTCCATCTCGCTGTTGGCGCGGATGCGATCGATGTCGTCGAGGGCGGGCAGCAGGGCGGTCAGCACGTCGATGATGCCGTGCTGGCGGAAGCGCTCCTGCTCCTTCTTCGCGCGATTGCGGTAGTTGATGAACTCCGCACGCTCGCGCTGCAGGGCCTCGAGGTAGTTGGCGGCCTCCTTCTTGGCCTGACCCAGCGGGGTCAGGGTGTTGTCGGAGTCCTTGTCGGCGGCCGCGGCATCGGCCTGGTTGGAGGTCTCTGCCTCAGTCGCGCCATCCGCCGCGCCGGCTCCCTCCTCAGAGGGGGCCGAGGTCTTGGCGGCAGCGGCGTCGGCGGGGGTGTCGGCCGGGGCCGACGACGCGGCGGTGTCGCGCGCGTCGTCGGGGTCCGGCAGATCCTTCAGGTAGTCGTCCTTGTTGAATTCAGCCATCGGACGGAACCTTACTTGTTGTCCTTGTCGTCGTCATCCACGACTTCGGCGTCCACCACGTCGTCGTCACCGCCGTTGGAGGCGGAGCCCGACGCGGCACCGGCACCCGCGGCACCCGCGGCACCGGCCGCACCTTCGGCGCCCTGCTGGGCGTAGAGGGCCTGGCCGATCTTCTGGGCGGAGGTCATCAGCTCGCTCTGCGCGGTCTTGACCTTCTCGATGTCGTCGCCCTTCAGGGCCTCCTTCAAGGCGTTGACCTTCTCGGTGACCTCGTTGGCCACCTCGTCGGACAGCTTCTCCTTGTTGTCGTTGACGAGCTTCTCGGTGGAGTAGGCGAACGCCTCGGCCTGGTTGCGGGTCTCGGCATCCTCCTTGCGCTTCTTGTCCTCGGCCTCGTGAGCCTCGGCCTCCTTGACCATGCGGTCGATCTCGTCCTTCGGCAGGCCGGAGCCACCGGTGATGGTCATCGACTGCTCCTTGCCGGTGCCCTTGTCCTTGGCGGACACGTGCACGATGCCGTTGGCGTCGATGTCGAAGGTGACCTCGATCTGCGGGACGCCACGCGGAGCCGGCGCGATGCCGGTCAGCTCGAAGGTGCCCAGCGGCTTGTTGTCGCGGGCGAACTCACGCTCGCCCTGGTAGACCTGGATCAGCACGGACGGCTGGTTGTCCTCGGCCGTGGAGAAGACCTCGGAACGCTTGGTCGGGATGGCGGTGTTGCGGTCGATGAGCTTGGTCATGATGCCGCCCTTGGTCTCGATGCCCAGCGACAGCGGGGTCACGTCGATCAGCAGGACGTCCTTCTTGTCGCCCTTGATGACGCCGGACTGGATGGACGCGCCGACGGCGACGACCTCATCCGGGTTGACGGACTGGTTCGCTTCCTTGCCGCCGGTGAGCTCCTTGACGAGCTCCTTGACGGCCGGCATACGGGTGGAACCACCGACGAGCACGACGTGGTCGATGTCGCCGACGGAGATGTTCGCATCGCGCAGCACGTTGTTGAACGGCGCACGGCAGCGACCGAGCAGATCGGAGGTCATCTCCTCGAAGTGGGCGCGGGTCAGCGTCTCGTCGAGGTGGACCGGCGTGCCGTCGGGGGTCATGGCCAGGTACTGCATGGAGATGCTCGTCGAGGTCGAGGAGGACAGCTCCTTCTTGGCCTGCTCGGCGGCTTCCTTCAGACGCTGCAGCGCGATCTTGTCCTTGGACAGGTCGACGCCGTACTTGTTCTTGACCTCGGAGACCAGCCAGTCGATGATCTTCTGATCCCAGTCGTCGCCACCGAGGTGGTTATCGCCGTTCGTGGCCTGGACCTGAATGGTGGAGAAGCCGTCGTCGTCCTTGCCGATCTCCAGCAGGGAGACATCGAAGGTGCCGCCGCCGAGATCGAAGACCAGGATGCGCTCGTCCTCCTTGCCCTTCTCGAGGCCGTAGGCGAGGGCCGCGGCCGTCGGCTCGTTGATGATGCGCAGGACGTTCAGGCCTGCGATCTTGCCGGCGTCCTTGGTGGCCTGACGCTGGGCGTCGTTGAAGTACGCCGGGCAGGTGATGACGGCGTCGGTGACCGGCTCGCCGAGGTACGCCTCGGCGTCCCTCTTGAGCTTCATCAGGATCTGCGCGGAGATCTCCTGCGGGGTCCACTTCTTGCCGTCGATCTCGACGGTCCAGTCAGTGCCCATGTGACGCTTCACGGAGGAGATGGTGCGGTCGACGTTCGTCACGGCCTGACGCTTGGCGACCTCGCCGACGAGGATCTCGCCGGACTTGCTGAACGCCACCACGGACGGGGTGGTGCGCATGCCCTCGGCGTTGACGATGACGGTGGGCTCGCCGCCTTCAAGAGTAGCGATGCAGGAATTCGTGGTGCCCAGATCGATACCAACTGCACGTGCCATAATGTGTGCTCCTTTTGTCCTTGCGTGCGTCGCCGAGGCGGCGCACGCCATGTTCTTACGTTCTTCGCCCGAGTTCCGGATGATCATTCCTCGGACCTTCCAAAACTTGAGCCTACACCACTCAACTTCCGACCTGCAAGTTTTATTCCCATATTCCACACAAAAAGTTGAGTGGGGATTGCTCAAGTTTTAGACGGGGCCCTCTCTCGGCGACCGGTCGCCGAGAGAGGGGGCTTGCAGCGAATCGCCATGCCAACGTTCGCAGTAAGATGGTGTACCGTTCTTTGACTCCGGCGATGATGGGAGAAGCAGCATATGACCAAAGCCGATATCCATGACGTCGCCAAGGCGGCGGGTGTCTCCATCTCGACGGTCTCCCGCGCGTTCACACGCCCCGATCTCGTCTCCGAGAAGACGCGGCGCAGGGTGCTCGACATCGCCGATCGCCTCGACTTCAATATCTCCCGCTCGGCCACGGCACTCAAATCCGGACGCACGAACCGTGTGGCGCTGCTGATGAACGAGGAGATCACCAGCTGGTTCAACACGGAGGTGTTCGCCGGTCTGGAATCGGTGATGCATCCCGCAGGCTACGACATCTCCCTGTTCCAGCACATCGATACGGCGGAGAATCGGCGTGAGTTCTTCACGGACCTGCCGATCAGGCGCAACGTGGACGCGGTGTTCGTCGCGTCGTTCGCGATCGACCCGCCCGAGGTGGAGCAGCTCAAGCGCATCCACGTGCCGATCATCGGCATCAACATCCCCTCGACCACCGGATTCGACGCCTCGATCAGCATCGACGACGAGGAGGGCATGTACAGGGCCACGCAGCATCTGATCGGACTGGGGCATCGCCACATCGTGTCCCCCTGCTCCGAGGCGACGGATATGGACGCCTCGATCGACGCCCGCGGACGGGGCTTCATCCGTGCGTGCGAGGGGGCGGCCGCCCGTCGCGGGGATCTCGACTGGCGCGTGCTCAGCGTGCCGCGTGGTCCGGAGTTCGTCGATTCGGCGCTTTCCGCGCTGCTTGCGCTCGATGAGTTCCCCGACGCGATCTGCTGCCAGATGGACATGATGGCGATCCCGATGATCATCAAACTCGAGCGATACGGTCGACGCACACCGCGCGACTACTCGATCATCGGCTTCGACGACAGCATCTACGCGCGAGAGATGGGCCTGACCACGATGCGTCAGGATCCGCGCGCGATGGGCCGGTCCGCGGCTCGCAAGGCCCTCAGGCTGATCAACGGCGAGGAGCTGGACGCAGGCAAGGCCCACGAGACCGTCGAAGCCCAGCTCGTGCTGCGCGACACCGACGCCCCCTACACCGCCTCCTAGTATCCTCCGTTGGAAGTTCGTTGTTGAATTGGCCATCCCCTCGGGCCCGCTTCGGAGTCTTTCCACACGCCCATACGGCCCACTTTCTATTGAACACACACATTTCGGCCGATCCTGTAGGATCCGACGTTGAGTGGGTGGTGGGAAGTGGCAAAAACGTTTGATTCCGTAGGGCCCGATACGTCGATCGGGGTGAATCGAGGATGAATGCGCGATGAGTCGCGATGGGGCTGCCACTCAGTGCATGTCAATCGGTTGATGTTCGTTGAGCGGCAGAAAACCGTGCCGCTCAACGCAATTTCGGCGATTTTTCACGTTGAGCGGCAGACACATCGGCGGCGGGGGCGGTCCTTGCGATACCGGCCATTGCGGAATCGTTGGAAAATAGCCATTTTGACAACATGTCAAAAAGTTGGCGAGGCAGCAATGACGCATCGTCGTGCCGCTCAACGCCAAAAACACTGAAAAATGCGTTGAACGGCACAGGAGGGGTGCGGCCGGACGGCACAGCTGCAGCACAGCTGGACAGTATGGTTGGGCGGCACAGCTGAGGCGTGGCCGAACGGCATGACTGAGGTGGCGTGGCCGGGCGACACACACAATTGAGTCAGTCTGCGATGGCGCGGCCGAGTGTCTAGTACCTCCACCGGAAATTCGTTGGTCTCATCCCATCTCCCCTTGTCGGGGCGTCGCCGTTGGCCAAAACGTCACCGTGAAGAAAACAGTTTCGCCGTTTGCAGGCAACGTGCGGGGCCGACAGGCGAGCCAGCATGACGCGCGCAGCGCGTCCGTAATCGCGGGACGAGCCAGACCGCGAAGCAGGCCTGAAGCAGGTCTGAGGAGTGGTCAATTCAACAATGAATTTACTGCGCAGGATACTAGTGTCCTGTGTTGGAAGTTCGTTGTTGAATTCGGTTGTTGGTTAGATGCCGGTGGTGCGTTGGAGGAAACGGGCCAGGGATGAGAGGATCTGATCGGCGGTCTTGTTCCATTTGAAGGGCCGGGGGTTCTCGTTCCATATCCTGACCCATTCGCGCACGTCCCTCTCCAGCGCCTGGACGCTGCGGTGGTCGCCGCGCTGGAGCATCTGCCGGGTGATCTCGGCGAACAGCCGCTCGACCTGGTTCAGCCAGCTCGAATAGGTCGGGGTGAAGTGCATGCGGAACCTCGGGTGGCGTTCCAGCCACGCGTTCACGCTCGGGGTCTTGTGGGTCCCGTAGTTGTCGCACACCACGTGCACGTCGAGCCCGTCGGGGACCTCCGCGTCGATCTTCCCGAGGAACGAGACGAACTCGGCGGCCCGGTGCCGGCGGTGCGTGGCGCTGATGACGGTCCCGTCGGCCACGTTCATCGCGGCGAACAGGCTCGTGGTGCCGTGCCGCACGTAGTCGTGCGTGCGCCGCTCGGGCATGCCCGGCATCATCGGCAGCGCCGGCTGTGAGCGCTGGAGCGCCTGGATCTGGCTCTTCTCGTCCACGCACAGCACGACCGCGCTCTCGGGCGGGTCGAGGTACAGGCCGACCACGTCGTGCACCTTGTCCACGAACAGCGGGTCGTTCGACAGCCTGAACCCGTCCTCGCGATGGGGCCTGAGGTTGAACGCCCGCCAGATCCTGCCCACGCTCGACTCGCTGATCCCCGTGCGCTCGGCCATCAGCCTGCGGCTCCAATGCGTCGCGTTCCTCGGAGTCTCCTCGAGGGTCGCGACCAGCAGGTCCTCGACCATCCGGTCCGTGATCGTCGCAGGCCTGCCCGGCCGTGGCTCGTCCGACAGGCCGTCCAGCCTCGACTCAAGGAACCGCCGGCGCCACTTGCCCACCGTCGGCAGGCTCGCGCCGACCCGTCCGGCCACCTCCTTGTTCGACAGGCCCTCCGCGCACGCCAGCACGATCCGGCAACGCAGCGCCAGCGCCTGCGACGACCTGCGGCGTCTGGCCCAGCGTTCCAGCTGGTCGCGCTCGTCGTCGGTCAATGTCAACTCGGCCCTTGGCCGACCCGTTCTCGCCATGCGCCCATCATACCAGACATAATAAACGAATTAATGACGGAGGACACTAGGCGCCCGGCTACAGCACGGTGAACACGCATCCGACCAGCAGCATGATCGGATACAGGGCATAGAACACCCACTTGGTCCACGGCCGCGCATAGCCGGCCTCGCCGTTGCGCCAGTGCAGGAACATGACGCCGACGGCCGGCACGATGAGCATCATCGCGCCGAGCAATCCGGCGGTGATCATCATCGTGTTCTCGCGGGCGGCGAGATATCGGAAGATCAGTGCGAAGCCGAGCGTCAACGCGCCCGCGTACATGACGTGCTGGCGCAGACCGACGTTCATCAGCAGATTCCACATGATGCCGGCCAGCACGATCGCCAGGCAGATGAGGAGGCGCGCGGCCGCGCCGGTCGCACGGCCGAATCGCGTCGCCGTCCAGTCGAGCAGGACGAGCACGATCAGGGCGATGACCAATCCCCACACCGGGTTCTGCGACGACATGTCGAACGCCTTGCCGGAGGTCGCGAGGTCGTAGGGCACCTCGCATACGACGGCGAGCGCGGCGAGGCGACCGACGTACGCCCACGCGCCGCGCGTGTGACGATAGCCGTCGACGAGCAGCCATGCGTAGATCGGGACGGCGCACCAGGAGATGATCTCGCACAGGACGATTTCGGTCAGGGAGACCATGTCGGCGGAGGAGATCGACGCCATGCCGGCGCCGGGGTCGAGTGAGACGCCGAGGATCGCGGGCATGAGCGTGGTCGAGGCGATCGACAACGCCATGAACACCGCACCGATCACCTTGAGTCGGAACGAGGTCAGTCCGCGCGACGCACGCGACCGGTTCGGCTGATTCATCGTCATCTCTCCTTACATCACTTGCGGCGGCGCCAGACGGCGAAGCTGTAGGGCGGCAGGGGCATGGCTCTGCCGGCGAGCGCGGGGCGGGATCCCGCATCGCCGTCCGCGCCGATCGAGGCGTAGATGCACGCCCATTCGTCGGGGGCGATCCGTGTGACCTCATCGTACGGCCCGGGGGTCTCCAGATCGACGGTCGGCTGGGTCAGGGCCCTGCCGGTCGGGTTGATGGCGATGCAGTCGTCGCCGACGCGGAAGACGACGGCCGCGTCGTCGCGCTCGACGACCATGCGCGCGCCGCCGAAGTACGCGGGGTTGCCGTGTCGCAGGGCGATGAGCGTGCGATAGTGGTCGACCAGTCCGGATAGGCGCCGCGCGCGACGCCAGTCGAGCCGATTGAGCTCGACCGGACTCTTGTACGAGTCGGAGACGCCGTGCTTGGTGCGTGCGAACTCCTCGCCGCCGAGCAGGAACGGCACGCCGGCCGAGGAGAAGACGATGCCGGCGGCGAGACGGTTGGCGCGCATCAGATCGTCGCACGAGCCGGCCGGGCAGGCGGCCGAGCCGCCGGCCGCGTAGTCGCGCTCCCCCGGCATGCGGCGCATCGCCGCGCACAGCTTGTCCCACAGGGTCAGATCGTCATGCGCGGAGACGTACTGGATCACCCGACCCACGCTCGCGCCTTCACGCGACGTACCGCGCCACGCGTCGACCGCGCGGCGGATGTCGTCGGCGAAGTCGTCGGCGGCGCCGGTCAGATACCCGGGCTCCTTCTGGTAGAAGACGTGACCGCGGACCGCGTCGCGCGTCGAGTCGCAGAACGCGCCGATGCGCGGGTCGAGGTACGGCAGGCCGCGCTTGTCGGCGAGGATGACCGGGTGATCCGGGTTCGGGTCGAGCGCGGTCTCGCGGGCCGACCACGGCTCGCCGTGCATGAGGATCGACGCGCCGTCGGGCAGGGCGTCGAGCGCGGTGCGGACCGCGTTCATCGTGTCCACGTCGATCAGGCCCATCAGGTCGAAGCGGAAGCCGTCGACGTGGTATTCGCGCGCCCAATGGACGACCGAGTCGACGATGTACCTGCGCATCATCGGGTGTTCGCTGGCCACGTCATTCGAGCAGCCGGAGCCGTCGGCGAAGGTGCCGTCGGCCAGGCGGCGCAGCGCGTAGCCGGGGATCATGCGCTCGAACCAGTTGTCCGGCGAGTACAGATGGTTGTAGACCACGTCCATGATCACCTTGATGCCGGCCGCGTGCAGCGCCTGAATCATGCGCTTGCATTCCTCGATGCGCACCTCGCCGTGGAACGGGTCGGTCGAGTATGAGCCTTCGGGAACGTTGTAGTTGAGCGGATCGTAGCCCCAGTTGAAGCCGCGGTTCGGGTCGTCGCGGGGAATCGACTCGTCGATCGAACCGTAGTCGTAGAACGGCATGAGCTGCACTGCGGTGACGCCGAGGTGCTTCAGGTACGCGACGCACGTCGGGAAGTCGCCCTCGCTCTCGACGCTCGTGTCCTCGTGCGTGAACGCGAGGTACGTGCCGCGGTGTTCGGCCGGGATGCCGCTCGCCGGGTCGGCGCTGAAGTCGCCGATGTGCGTCTCCCAGATGACGAGATCCTTGGCGGCGACGTGCGGGCGACGATCGTCGGCCCAGCCTTCCGGGTCGGTTCGCGCGAGGTCGACGACCATGCTGCGCCGGCCGTTCACGCCGGCGGCGCGCGCCCACGGATCGGCGGTGCGATGCGTCTCGCCGTTCGGGAAGCGCACGAGGTAGTCGTAGTAGTCGCCGTGGCCGACGCCGTCGCAGCGTACGAGCCATGTGCCGTCCGCGCCGGGGGTCAGTTCGTGGGTCTCGAACGGTTCGGCGGATTCGACCGCCTCCCCGTCCGATCCGGCGGCGAACAGTCGCAGGGTGACGCCGGAGGCGCTCGGCGCCCACACGCGGAAGGTGGTGCCGTGCGCGTCGGGAATCGCACCGAGGTCGTCGCCGGTGTACACGGGGTAATCAGGGCAGGGCATCGCCGGCTCGGCGCTCGTCGCATCGACCACGGCCAGCGGCAGTGACACGGGTGTCATCCCTTCACCGCTCCAGTCATCGACTCCTGGTAGAAGCGCTGCATGATGATGAAGAGGATCGCGATCGGGACGGAGATGACCACGGCGGCCGCGGCGAAGCGGGCGAACCAGTCGTTGAGGTACTCGCGGGAGAGCATCTGGTACAGGCCGAGGGCCACCGTGTAGTTGTCCTGCGTGCGGGCGATCGCCTTGGCCATGACGAAGTCGAGCCACGGGCCGAGGAACGAGGTCAGGGCCTGGTAGACGAGCATCGGCTTGCACACGGGGATGATGATCTTGGTGAACACCTGCCAGCGGGTGCATCCGTCGAGGTACGCGGCCTCGTCGAGGGACATCGGGATCGTGTCCATATAGCCCTTCATCACGTAGAAGCCCGCGCCGGCGCCGGCGGAGTAGACGAGGATCAGCGCGATCGTCACGCCCACGCCTTGCGTCAGTCCCAGGGACTTCAGGATGAAGTAGATCACGACGACGGACATGATGCCCGGGAACATGCCCAGCACCAGCACGATGTTCATGAACGACTTGCGGAAGCGGAAGCGCATGCGGCTCATGCAGAACGCGACGCACAGCACGAAGAACACGCTGATCGCGCAGGTGAACACGGAGATCACGAACGTGTGCATGAACATGCGCGGGAAGTTGAGCACGTGGTTGTCGGTGAACAGCTTGACGTAGTTGTCGAGCGTGTACTCGGTCGGGAAGAACGTCTCGTTGTACGGTCCCGGGTTCTTGTTGAAGCTCTCGAGGAACACCCACACGATCGGGATGACCCAGATCACGGCGAGCACGGCGAGGAGCAGATGGCTCAGCACGTCGCCGACGATGCGACGCTTGCGCTGGTCGTGCCAGAACGGGTTGCCTGCCGGCTTGGTAACGGTGATATCGGAACGGTTGCCGCTCATGTTGCTGCTCATCGGAATCCTCCCTCATCCTTGTAGGAAGCGCTGGAACGGTAGGTGATCAGCGAGACCACCGCAAGCGTGATGAATGTGAAGATGCCGATGACGGCACCGAGGTTGTAGTCGCCGCGATCGACGGTGAGCTTGTACAGCCACGTGATCAGCAGGTCGGTTTTGCCGGCCGTGTCGCCCACGGGCGTGGGGTTGCCGCCGGAGAGCAGGTAGATCACGTTGAAGTTGTTCACGTTGCCGGTGAACGTAGTGATCAGGTACGGGGTGAGCACGAACACGAGGTACGGCATGGTGATCTGCGTGAACGCCTGCCACCAGTTCGCGCCGTCGAGCCTCGCGGCCTCGTACTGCCCGGCCGGGATGTTCTGCAGGATGCCGGTGATCTGCATGATCGTGAACGGGATGCCGATCCACAGGTTCACGACGATGACGGTCACGCGCGCCCATGTGGTGTCGGTGAAGAACGGCAGCGCCTGATCGATCCATCCCCATTCGATGAGCAGACGGTTGATCGCACCCTCGGGCTGGAGCATCTGGTTGATGACCAGCATGGAGACGAACTGCGGCACGGCGATCGACAGGGAGAACACCGCGCGCCAGAATCCCTTGAACCGGGTGGTCTTGCGGTTGATGACCATCGCGAGGAACAGGCCGAGGAAGAAGTTGAGGAACGTCGCGAAGAACGCCCACACCAGCGTCCAGATGAGCACGGAGGTGAACTGCGTGGCGTTGACCTCGCCGGTCGCGCTGAACAGCTGGCCGAAGTTCTTGAAGCCGACCCAGTCGAACAGCAGGACGTGGTCGGAGTCGTAGTTCGTGAACGCGATGCACATCATGATGAGCGTCGGCAGCACGGTGAACACGAGGATGCCCGCCACCGGCAGCGCCATGAACGCCACCTGACCGTTGCGGTCGGTGATGTTGCGCAGATCGTCGCCGAACGTCGGGGCCGAACCGGTCTCGGCGGCCAGCAGCTGCGCCTTGTACGCGCTGCGCACGGCGTACGACCAGAACACGACGAACAGCACGGTGATGAACACGGCGGCGATGCCGTAGACCATGAGCAGCACCGAGTTGTCGCCCGGATCGTAGTACCAATAGCCGTCGATCTTCTGCTTGGTCTGCGTGCGCGAGCCGAGCGTGACGAGGTTCGCGAGCGCCGGCACGCCGGAGACGGCCATGTACGCGATGTACGCGATCTCGACGGCGAGGAACAGGACGCCCTTGGCGATCTGCCTACGGGCGATGTTGCCGGCGCCGAGCACGAGGAACGAGAGTCGGGTCAGGGCGTCGCCCTGCCCGGCCGCGCCGCGGATGGTGTAGCGGGACGGCGGAATGTAGTCCGCCGGCCTGCGGCGGGCGCGCCTGCCGCTCTTGGTTGGGGAAACGGTTGCTTCCATGATTGTTGTCCTTGTCTTGTCCTTGTCTACCTTGACTTAGGGTTGCTGCGGGCTGGGCCGTCCGCGGCGTCAGAGCGTGTTCTCGTAGGACTTCATCCACTGTTCGGTCAGCTTGGCCGCGTTGTCGTGGGTGACTTCCTTGTTGTAGATGGAGTTGCCGAAGTTCTCGCACGGACCCCAGAAGTTGTTCATCGGGGCGATGGACGGCTGCACGACGGACGTGTCGGCGATGGTGTCCATCTGGGCCTGGGCGACGGCGTCCTTCTTGATGTCCGACTCGGAGGCGAGTTCGACGTCGGAGGGGATGACCGATCGCATCTCGTAGTGGCGCTTCTGCGAGTAGGTGCTCGACAGGAACGCGGAGAACTGGTCGGCGGCCTTGGGGTGCTTGGTGTACGGGTTCCACGCGTAGACGGTGGAGCCGGCGAACGCGCGCATCTGCACCTGCTTGCCGTTGAGGTTGAAGCTCGGCAGCTTGGCGACCCCCCAGTCGTCGCCGAGGTTCTCGCGCACGGTGGCGGCGTCCCAGTTGCCGGTGAAGACCACGTCGACCTTGCCGGACTTGAGGCCGGCCAGACCGGAGCAGTTCTTGTCGTTGACGAAGTTCTTGTTGTTGCGCAGGTCGACCAGGTAGTTGGTGACCGCCGCGCCGATCTCGCCGCCGAACTGGACGCCGGACTCGGCGTCGGTGCCGTCCTCGCCGAACAGGGTGCCGCCGGCGCCGATGTAGAAGGCGGGCAGGTACCACGAGTTGGTCAGCGGGAAGGAGACCTTGCCCTTGGCGAGCATCGCGTCGAGCGAGGTGAGGTCCTGCTCGGTGAACTTGCTCTTGCGGTAGTACATGAACCAGGTGTTGCCGGCCAGCGGCACGCCGTACACGTTGCCGTCGGGCGCGGTGACGGTGTTGAGCATCGTCTCGTTGCCGGCGGTCTGCTTCTTGAGCTGCTTCATGGTCGGATCGCTGACCTGGCCGACCGCGCCGGCGTCGATCAGGGTGCCGAACTGGTCGGAGGCGAACGTGTACACGTCCGCGGCGACGGTCGGGTCCTGCTCGGCGATCGTGGCCGCGTCGGCCGAGGCGACGACCTGGTTCTTCCATGTGATGTCGTATTCGGGGTGACGCTTCTCGAACTCGCTCTCCATGGTCTGCAGCCACGAGTCGGAGTCGACCTGGTCCTCCTGCGAGGCCCAGACGACGAGCGTCATGCGCTCGACCTCGCCGCCGTTCGCGCCGGCGCCGGCCGTGCCGCTACCGCATGCGGCCAGCATGCCGAACGACAGCACGCACGCTGTGACGGCCGCAAGGGTTTTCTTCCATCGTGCAATCATCGTTGATTCCTTTCCTTCGGAGCCGCCCACCATGCGACTCCCCACGTCGGCTCCGACCTTGCCGGACCTTGCATCGTGTTGAGGACTAGTGTACGAGTTTTTGCATACGTATGCAAACTTCTTGCGTTTCTTTCGCGCGTGTCGGTGTGTTTATGTTGATTTTTCAACGTTTTACGGCGTTTCTTGCCGTATTGACAAGGTTCGCATTACTTGCGTATCCTGACAGTCGTCTCAGGAAGCCGCGAGACACTGGAGACGGCGACGGGCGCAGGCACGGCAACTCGCCAAACGGCTTGTTCAATGAGGAGGGCACGATGAGCGACATCACCAATCAGCACGACGATCACCCCGACGGCGGCGAGCACGGCCACCCCGCATGGCTTGCGGACGCCTGCTTCTACGAGGTCTACCCGCAGTCATTCAACGACTCGAACGGCGACGGCATCGGCGACATCCCCGGCATCACCGCGAAACTCGACTACATCAGGGACCTCGGCTGCAACGCGCTGTGGATCAACCCCTGCTACGACTCCCCGTTCAAGGACGCCGGCTACGACGTGCGCGACTATCGCAAGGTCGCGGAGCGCTACGGCACGAACGACGACCTCATTGCCCTGTTCGACGCCGCGCACGAATGCAACATGCACGTCCTGCTCGACCTCGTACCCGGCCACACCAGCGAGGAGCACGCGTGGTTCCGCGCGAGCGCGCAGCCCGATCCCGCCGATCGCATCGTTGCGGGTGGAGCCGACGAAGCGGCCGGCGAGAACGTCTCCGAACGCTACATCTGGACCGACTGCTGGATCTCCGGCGGCGACGGCCTGCCGTTCATCGGCGGCGAGACCGAACGCGACGGCACGTACATCCTCAACTTCTTCAAATGCCAGCCGGCCCTGAACTACGGCTTCGCGCATCCGAAGCAGGGCTGGCAGAAGCCCGCGCTCGGCCCCGACGCGCTCGCCACCTGCGACGCGATGGTCGACGTGATGCGTTTCTGGCTCTCCCGCGGGGCCGACGGTTTCCGCGTCGACATGGCCGACAGCCTCGTCAAGCATGACGACTGGGGCAAGCCCCTCACGATCCGCACCTGGCAGTACATGTTCTCGAAGATCCGCCCCGAATTCCCCGAAGCCGCGTTCGTCTCCGAATGGGGCCGACCCAACGAGTCGATGCAGGCCGGGTTCGACATGGACTTCTACCTCGACTGGCGTTGGGATGGCAATCCGAACGGCTACAACATGCTGCTGCGCAACACCAATACGCCGCTCGTGCGCGAGGGCGACCACAGCTACTTCAACGCCGATTCGGGCGAGTCGATCCGCGCCTTCCTCGAGCAGTACGAGCCGCAGCTGCGCGACTGCGAACGCGCGGGCGGCCGCTTCGACCTCATCACGTCGAACCACGACACCCTGCGCGTCGGCCAGCGCCTGACCGAGCGCGAGCTCAAGATCGCGTACGGCATGCTGCTGACGATGCCCGGATGCCCGTTCGTCTACTACGGCGACGAGATCGCGATGCGCTACCGCCCGCTGCCCACCAAGGAGGGCGGCTACGTGCGCACCGGCAGCCGCACGCCGATGCAGTGGGACGCGAGGATGGCGAACCTCGGGTTCTCCGAGGCGGGCGATCCAGCCAACCTGTATCTGCCGGTCGAGGACGGCCCGTCCGTGCCGGTGACGGTCGCGGATCGCATGGCCGATACGGATTCGCTGTGGCACTGGATGCAGACCGTGCTTCGGTTCCGCCACACCACGCCAGCCCTGACCTCCGACGCCGGTTTCGAGGTGCTGTCTGGCGACGGGAGGCTCTTCGCCTACCGCCGCACGGCAGCCGACACCGCGAACTGCGTCATCGTGGCAATGAACCCCGGTCGGGACACGTTGCGCCTGCATCTCGACGACTCTGACCGCACCCGCATCATCCAACTGGCGGTTGGCGAGCCGACGATCGAGGCGGACGAGCTGGTTCTGCCGCCCCAATCCCTCGCGATCCTGCGATAACTGTTTGCGCACCCCGTGCCTTCGCCCGTGCCACACCCGCCGTATTGCAAACGATGTCAATACGCGGTATGGTCGTATACAACAGCAGCAATCCACCCCCGGATGCCGTCGTGTCGCGAAGCCGCGGCACGACGGCCGACGCGCGACGCAGCGTGTCCGGGGCCGCACCCAGAAGGAGCACGTCCAATGAGCGAACAGACGATCATCGATCCATCAACCCCGCCGTTCGATGACACGCAGACCACGGTCGACACCGCCAACCGCAAGGAATCAACAGGCAACCAGCGCACTGAAAGCGCCGAGCGGCTGGCCCGCCCGCTGATCCGGCTCGCGAAGGCGAGCGGGGTGGCAACCTCGTACATCGACCAGCTCGGCACCTACGTCGAGATCGACGATGACGTGCTCGTCAACGTGCTCGGCGCGCTTGGCGTCGACGCCACGTCGGACGAGGCGATCGCGCGGTCACAGGCGGCAATCGCGGAGGAAAACAGCAAACGTTTGCTCCCGTCGTCGACCATCGTCGTCACGGTCGACGGGCCGGTCGGCGACTCGGACGATGACTCGGACGGTGGCTCAGGCGCCCCCACGCTCAGCCCCGCCACCATCCGTCTGCATCGTCCGGAAACCGCCGGCACCAACCCGGACACCGACGCCGACGAGGAGCCGACCGTCACCATCACCCTCGAGGACGGCAGCGAACTCCACAGCGACCCCGCCGATATCCTGCCCGATTTCAACAGCGGCGACCGCATCCTGACGCTGCCGGTCGACCTGCCGATCGGCTACCACACCCTGCACGTCGAGATGGCCGGGCAGACAGCCGACGCCACGCTCATCGTCGCCCCGAGGCGCATCGCCCTACCCGAGGCTGTCAGGACCCGCCAGCGCTGGGGCTGGATGACGCAGCTGTACTCGGTCCGCTCGCGCGACTCGTGGGGCGTAGGCGACTACGGCGATCTGAAGCGCCTCGCCGCCGACGCCGCCGCGAAATCCGGCGCCGACTTCATGCTCATCAACCCGGTGCACGCGGGCGCGCCGATCCCGCCGCTCGAGCCGTCGCCGTACCTGCCGGAATCGCGCCGATTCCTCAACGTCACGTACATCCGCCCGCAGGACGTGCCGGAGTACGCCGACCTCACCCCCGCCGACCGCGAGCGCATCGACGCCCTGCACGCGCGGGTCGCCGACCGCAACGACGACCCGAATCCGATGGATCTCAACGCCTCGTGGGCCGCGAAGCGCGAGGCGCTGCGTCTGATCTTCGACGCGCCGCGCACGCCGGAGCGCGAGCAGGCGTTCGAGGAGTTCAAGCGTCACGCCGGCCCGGACCTCGATGCGTTCGCGACGTGGTGCGTCGCCTTCGAGGTGTGGGGCGCGCCGTGGGAGCCGGATTCGTGGTTCGGCCGCACGAACCGCGAATCGCCCGAGGTCACGGCCCTCGTCGAGGAGCATCGCGACCTGTTCGAGTTCAACCGCTGGCTGCAGTGGATCGCCGACGAGCAGCTCACCGCCGCGCAGTCGGCCGCGAAGGACGCGGGCATGGCGCTGGGGCTGATGCTCGACATGGCGGTCGGCGTGCACGCGCTCGGCGCGGACGTGTGGTGGAGCCCGGAGCGGTTCGCGGTCGGTTCGGTGACGGTCGGCTGCCCGCCGGACTTCTACAACCAGCAGGGTCAGGACTGGGGTCAGCCGCCGTTCAACCCGCGCTATCTCGAGCGCACCGGATACCGCGTGTACCGCGAGATGGTCCAGTCGATCTTCGCGCACGCCGGCGCGGTGCGCATCGACCATGTGCTCGGCCTGTTCCGTCTGTGGTGGATTCCGCGCGGCAGGGGTGCGAAGGGCGGCGCGTACGTCATGTACGATCACGAGGCGATGCTGGCCGTGCTCGCGATCGAGGCGACGCGCGCGAATGGCATGGTCATCGGCGAGGATCTGGGCACGGTTCCTGATTACGTGCGTCGCATCCTGGCCGATCGCGGCGTGCTCGGCACCGATGTGGAGTGGTTCGCGCGCGTCGACGATTCGCCGAACGCGGGCGACCCGTACAAGCCTCCGACCGATTACCGTCGTCAGGCGCTGGCGTCGGTCACAACGCACGATCTGCCGCCGACCGCGGGCTATCTGGAATTCGAGCACGTCCAGCTGCGCGAACGTCTGCATCTGCTGACCGAACCGGTCGAGGTGTTCGCCGCCTCGGCGCGCGCGGAACGTCAGGCGATGCTGGATCGTCTGGTCGAGGACGGCCGGCTCGGCGCCGAGGCCGCCGCGGATGTGCCGGGCCATGAGCAGGAGATCGTCGAGGCGATGCACGCGATGCTGACCGCCACGCCCTCCCTGCTGCGTCAGGCGGCGCTGGTCGACGGCACCGGCCAGCACGCGACCGTCAACCAGCCGGGCACGTCGGACCAGTACCCGAACTGGCGCATCCCGCTGCGGGACGCCTCGGGGCGTGTGGTGCACACCGACGAGGTCTTCGCCGATCCGCGCGTGCTCTCGCTGGCCCGGGTGATGAACAACTAGCCCATCTCGGTTCCCCTTGTCAGGACGTTGCCGTGAAAACAAACAGCAATGCTGTTTGTAGGCAACGTGCGAGCCGACATGCGAGCCAGTCAGCTGCGCGCGCAGCGCGTCCGCAGTTGCGGGACGAGCTGGCCCGCGAAGCGGGTCTGAGGGGTAGTCATTCATCTAGAGAGAAACGCCTTCATCGCCCGCTCGAACACCGGCACGTGCAGCATCGTCGCCGTGCCGTACCCCATCACGACGAGCAGGAACAGCCCCTGCGGCAGGTAGAACCAGCAGGCGACGAGCAGGGCGATCCACACCGCGTCGATCGCGACCATCGCCAGCGTGTAGCCGAATCGGGTCACACCGAACACGTACGCGTTGGCGAGGGTCCGGCCGACCGAGTTCTCGAATCGCGACTGCAGCGCGAACGTCCATTCGAAGCCGATGACCCACAGCACGGTCAGGCCGAATTTCGGCACGAGCAGTGGCGTGATCCGCAGCACGACCCACGAGTAGACGACTCCGGCGCCGATGACGAGGAACGGCAGCCACAGGGCGGTCGCCTTGACAAAGTTCGCACGGAACGCGCGGAAATAGTTGCGGGTGACGCCGCCGCCCTCGCCTGCCAGCGACCGCCGCGCCGTGTTGAATCCCGCGGACAGCGCGGCACCGATCGTGACCAGCGGCAGGCTGGTGACCAGCATCAGGATGTTGATCCAGATCGCGTCGACGAGGTCGCCAAGACCTCGCATGAGTCCGGAATCGGGTGACAGGAATCGCATCGTCGAACCTCCGTCGATCACTCGCGCGCCCGCTTCGCCGCGGACATCACATCTTATTGCATACGTTCTCAATGATATCGTTGTCATCACGAAAAAGGAAAGGAACAGCATGACCGCGAACAACGAACGCGACGACTGGTGGAAGCAGGCCGTCGTCTATCAGGTCTACCCGCGCAGCTTCAAGGACGTGAACGGTGACGGACTCGGCGACATCGCCGGCGTCACCGAGAAGATGGATTACCTTAAGGATCTCGGCGTGGACGCGATCTGGCTGTCGCCGTTCTATCCGTCGGATCTCGCCGACGGCGGATACGACGTGATCGACTACCGCAACGTCGACCCGCGTCTCGGCACGATGGACGATTTCGACCGGATGGTCGCCGCCGCGCATGGGGCCGGGATCAAGGTGATCGTCGACATCGTGCCGAACCACACGGCCGACAAGCACGTCATGTTCCAGGAGGCGCTGGCCGCCGGCCGCGGATCGGCCGCACGCGACCGCTACATCTTCCGCGAGGGCCGCGGCGAGCACGGCGAGCTGCCGCCGAACGACTGGCAGTCGCTGTTCGGCGGGCCGGCCTGGCAGCAGGTCGACGACGGCCAGTGGTACCTGCACATCTTCGCCAAGGAGCAGCCGGACCTCAACTGGAAGAATCCGGACGTGCACGAGGAGTTCAAGAAGACGCTGCGATTCTGGTCCGATCACGGCGCGGACGGATTCCGCATCGACGTGGCCCACGGCCTGGCCAAGGATCTCGAAAGCACGCCGCTCGAGGACATGCCCGCCGACACCGTGCAGCAGGTGCTGTGCCACGACTTCACCAGCCCGTTGTGGGACCGCCGCGAGGTGCACGAGACCTACCGCGAGTGGCGTGAAGTGTTCGACGAGTACAACCCGCCGCGCTTCGCGGTCGGCGAGGCGTGGGTGGTGCCGGAGCATCAGCACCTGTACGCCGACACCGCCGAGCTCGGTCAGGTGTTCAACTTCGAGTTCGCCGAGGCGAACTGGGATGTCGACGAGTTCCGTTCCGCGATCCGCCACGGTCTCGAGGCGGCCGCCGAAACCGATGGATCGACCACGACGTGGGTGATGAACAACCACGATGTGCCGCGCAGCCCGTCGCGCTACGGCCTACCGCAGGTGAAGGGCCCCGTCTACCATCAGCTCGCACACGACTGGCTGCTGCGCGACGGCACCTCGTACACCGAGGATCGCGAGCTCGGCACGCGTCGTGCCCGCGCCGCCGCGCTGATGGAGCTGGCGCTGCCCGGCGCCGTGTACGTCTATCAGGGCGAGGAGCTGGGCCTGTTCGAGGTCGCGAACATTCCGTGGGATCGCCTCGAGGACCCGGCGCCGTTCAACACGCGTCGCAACTTCACCGACAAGGGCCGCGACGGCTGCCGCGTGCCGCTGCCGTGGGTCTCGGATGACCGTGCGGATGATGCGATGGCCTCGGCCTCGTGGTCGGCCGACTTCGCTGCCGGAACGTCGTTCGGCTTCTCCCCCGCGACTCGCGCCGACGGCACGCCCGCGGCCGAGCCGCACCTGCCGCAGCCGTTGTGGTTCAAGGATTTCGCGGCCGACGTCGAAGCCGCCGACGAGGGGTCGATGCTCAACCTCTACCGCCGCGCGCTGGCGTTGCGCGCGAAGCTGCTCACCGCGACCGGTGACACTTCGACGGTCGACTGGCTGGACGGCGATGAGGGCTACGACGACGTCATCGCCTACGCGCGCCCGGCGACCGAAGGCCGCACGCTCACCTCGGTGACCAACTTCGGCACCGAGCCGGTCGCCCTGCCCGACGGCGCGGTGATTCTCGCCTCCGCTCCGCTCACCGACGACGACCGTCTCCCGCAGGACGCCACCGCCTGGCTCGTGCGCTGACAGGCGGCAGTCGCCGGCAGGCTACCAAGCGGCTTTAACAACCAACAGGAGGGTCTTTGCAGAAAACTGCAAAGGCCCTCCTCGCCCTTTCCCCGCACTGCATATACTCAGATCATGGGTTACGCCAGCCA
This sequence comes from Bifidobacterium sp. UTCIF-38, assembly GCF_006454495.1. Classification (NCBI taxonomy): domain Bacteria; kingdom Bacillati; phylum Actinomycetota; class Actinomycetes; order Bifidobacteriales; family Bifidobacteriaceae; genus Bifidobacterium; species Bifidobacterium sp. UTCIF-38. The sequence goes on from NZ_JFAL01000028.1 coordinate 35,341, forward strand.
AGCCGCAAGCACGGGAGCAGACACCACTTCGACGACAGCCGCGGCAGTTACGGATTCGCCGCTTCGCATCGGAATACTGGACAACGATGCGCTCGCTTTGGACAGTATCACGCGAATGCTGGAGTCACAGAGTCGTAGGTTGCGCCGTAGAGTGACGATCTGGTCAACCACGTCCCCCGCCTATGCGATCCAGGAATGTCGCATGACCGGAAATGGCCAGGATAAGACCGACATACTGCTTATCGACATGGCGTTGAACGGTGTGACAGGACCTCAGATCGCCTCGCTGATACTCAGTCGATCGCCACATACCGTGATCATCGGCATGACCTCGTACAATCTCGACACCTACCGACAGGCCGCGGCACACGCCGGCATTGTCACGCTACTTGACAAGGCGACCTTCGGGCATGGACTCCTTGACACCATCGAGAAGATAGCCGATAAACAACAGACCGCAGCAGAAATGTCACCAACAGTCAACGTCCACGGCCACGTCACGAAGCCACTGAGCGACATCGAACGCTCCATCGTCGCTCTCAGTCTAGGCGCGCTCAGCAGCAAGCAGATCGGCGCACGCATGGGCATCACCGCGGACACGGTCTCATCACACAGAAGAAACATCAAACGCAAGCTCGGCGTTGATACCTGGCTGGAAGCAATGGATTACTGTCGATCCATGCATATCGTGTAAAGGGTCAGATAGATGATTAAGAAGGTAGTAAAACAATTTGCACACCCATATCTTTCACTAATAGCATTTATTATAGGAACAACAGCAATTGTAGAATTCATAAATTATCAGATTCTACTGCAAGCAACGGAACCTTCAACAAAAGAACTGGTATTCACTACAGCTCTATTGATCACAACAACGATAATAATAGTTTATTATATTAGATACCCTATTTCTGCTTCATACGCAGTACTTTGGATTACAGCACTAGGAGAAACTATTCTCGATCCTGCGCCGTTATCCTTGCTTGTACTAGGAATATCCGCAATAGCGGTTTCCACTTACAGCAAACCATTAATGGGTTATGCAATGGCGATATTATACGCATTCATAATGATTCTTGACGGCATCATACGTCCGACAGGGATAATGGGAGCAGGAAGTGCATACACCTTTGTTGCGTTTATTATAATAGGCGCAGGAATCGGCCACGGCTTTAGAATCAATGCACAACACATTAAAGAGCATCAGAAAAACATAACTTTACAGCACAACATGCAAATCGCAAGAGAGTTACATGATCATACGACGAATGATTTAACAAACATTATCATGATCATCAATAAACGACTTGAAGACAATAATATCCCAATAACAGACAAAACGCTGGATAACATAAGTAACCGGACAAAAGATTTACTGACAATTCGCGATCTAGCAGCGAATGCATTACAACATACACGTCAATCGATAACAACTTTAGACAGCACATTTACTTTGTCAGATACCAAATCAACTCAGATACATACTTCTCAAAATAATGACAAAAAAGAAAAACTTATTGAAGAAGAGATCGAGGAACAGAAAAACCGTATCGAGAACGTGGGTTATCATGGCGAAATTATCACCATAGGAAATATGGACACATTACCTGAACATATACAACGGTTCCTTATCGATTTTATTCATGAACTATTTGGCAATATTACAAAACACTCAGATCCAAAATATGAATACACATTGATCATCTCAACCACCAACAATCAAGTAATACTTGAATTGAGTGATCATCCCGCACATGAACCTATTGAGAAGATGCATATGAAAGGGATGAATTCAGGACTGAAAAGATACAGCGAAATCATTACCGCGATGAACGGAACACTAGAAGTTCGAACCAAAGGCATTTGGTCAATACAAGCCTCAATTCCATTCTAGTCAACTTTAATATTTATGCTCCAAGAGATACATTATACATAACCATGAACGCGTGAATAATAATCAAATGAATTGGGTAGAAGAAGTAAAACACAAACTTTGAATATAATCCCCTCTCATTGTTATATAGACATAACAGAGGACATGAAAAAACCATCATCCACTGATTACTGACCAAAGGCCCCCAATGTCCAAAATATCCAAAAGTTTGAACAACACCAATCACAGGAGAATTTTGCCCCACTAAAGACATAAGTTCGAATCCTAGATTCTGAGTAAAGAAAGCAATAATTGAGAACGTCATAACACACATTGAGACGACAACATCATTTCCACGGCAGTAAAATAAAGCAACCCCAAACAAAACCCAAAAATAGCCTCCATCCACTAAGTTACCAAGGACAATAGAGAGAACATACTGAGCAGCATCTCCCCAAACAGGCAAAATCGATATAACTAACAGAGATGACAAAACCTGCCATACTATGTAGAATAATAAAAGAAAGACCCTATAAATAACTTTGCTAAGTGAGAAAATCGCTATTACTAAAGCAATTTGAAACAGCATGTTAAACACATTCGACGTGCTATTAATCAGCGCATCTACAGCGATCATTATAACACTTGCGCAATATAAGCTGAACACATATTTCCAGATATTTCTCGTGTACTTGCAACTCCACACGCACAAATACACAAATACAGGAGCTGCAAGCCTACCAATCCAATGCATCGGAAGTGCAATGAAAGGCGAAGCAAACACCGCACAATGGTCAATTACCATAAACAAGCAAGCAACAATTTTTAACTGTAAACTATTCATCAGGAACTTTTCTGTTATTTTTCTAGGTCAATGATAATCCCAACCAAAAAACGCTCTTCCCATACTCCCCAACGTCACAACAACGAACCAGCACCATCAAAACAGCAATAATGCATCTTTTTATGCTTGAAACAACAGCATAACAACACGGACGATATTATCCACAAATCCAGCGATAGTACACGGAACAAGAACCTTGTGGACCAGCATTTTCTATAGACGGCAAAGGACGAACAACAACTATTTCAGCCCGCTCATCAAAAACAACATCAATATAGCCTAATTTAATCCTTGATTCCAATTGATTTTTGCTCTTGATTTTCATCGATCGGGCAACTTTTACGTTATCAACGACTATATACGATGTATTGTCAATATAATTATATAGACATGAACCCATAAGAGATACAATTGCCAGAATGAACAAACCTGCCAATCGCCTCTTATTCGAACTCATTGACACCCACTTTCGGACATTTGGGATATCCTAACACTTGACCATGCCAGAATATCCCCGAGAACTATTCACGCTATTATACATCAGTTATTGTATAATAGTAACTTTCGAAATAGTATTCCCCTTATGATCTCCTCTGGTATGTGGAGCCACTACCGGCGAAAGAAGCGCGGCAGGGGAACACGTGTCTCGTTAACTACACCAGGCTGGTTCTCGGTCAGCTGCATCTCCTTCATCTCTTCGGCGTTCAGCGGCCTTATCGCAGTGATTTCCGCCTTCTCGTTGAAATCGACGCTCAGATAGCCTTCGCTGTAACGCTGCTGAAGCTGAGCCTCAGTAGTCACCCCCAGCGAGCGCGCAACCTCCACATTGCCGATGCGAATATACTCATCTGCATCGGTGCTCGCATGGGCGTTCCCCGCCAGCACCATTCCAACCAGCAATGCCATCACGGCCATAACGGCGGATAGCACATGCACTCGTCGCATCCTGACCTTCATGATCTTCCTTTCTGTCGATAGAGCATCAGACGACCGGATCGACTGTCGCGTCCAGCCATCAACGCCGATGCTATCCATCGCAGACATGTCCCCGGTCACCTATGCAGAAAACTGCAACGGCCCTCTCTCATGCGCTCACGTGCCGTCCTCAACGCCACACCTCGTCATCACGATTCCGGATCCCACCCCGCCCCGGCGGAAGCCCCCATCCTCCGCAACGTACGCCGCAACAAGCGTTTCGCACGAGTTCATCCGCCGTTTTCCGGAGGCATACACAGACGACACAACAGAGCAGTAGACCATAGTCAACAGTGCAATACGGGTGAAAGGAGCCCATCATGCAGGAGAACAACATCCACCATTCCAGCACCGATCGCGACGACGACCGTTTCTTCGACAACTACGCGTACATGGAGTACGGCATCGAGCGCTGACGCCCGAACGACTCGTTAGTTTCCCGACGGTAATCGAGGAACACTAACGGCATATGGACGTATGGGCCTCTTTCGGAGTTCGTCCTGTACCAGAACACCGACTGTTCTGATAAGAAACGGATCCCGAAGGAGGCCCATTGTGATTGAGACGGGGAGTGTGCCACGGTTCTTGCATATTCCGGGAACCCGATGGAGTGCCGATAGAAACCCGATGAAGTGCTGAGTACGAAAAGCGTGGCGAAAAAGCACCTGCACACGGGCGACGTACGCCTGGCTACTGTCAGCGTACGTCGCCCGGGATGATAATCGTGTTTGCCCGTGTTCTCGTACTCCTGCTTGTGGTCAGCGTACGAGAACACGGGCGAACACGGATTTAGCCACGAGGAGCGTACGCTAACGCACGGCTACAGTACGTTCTCCGGGGGCTGCCCGCCATTAGTCTCGATCGACGTACGGCAGACCAATGGAGGTTATGAGCTCACCCCTTCACCGCTCCCTCCAGAACAACGGACTCGCCTTACGGCGAGACCCAACACCAGCCTCGGCGCTACCGCACCTCGGCCTGGCGCCTGATGGAAGCCCACCGGGCTTCCATCCAAGGGATGATGACACGAGTCATCATCCCTTGACGGCACCAGCCATGACCCCCTTGACGATGTACTTTTGGCAGATGAGGTAGAAGATGATGATGGGGATGATCGCGAGAACCAGGCAGGCCATCATGGCGCCCATGTCGACCGAGCCGTAGCCGCCCTTGAGGTACTGCACGGCGACCGAGATCGTCTTGTACTTGCCGAGGTCGAGGGTCAGGTACGGCAGGAGGTAGTCGTTCCAGATCCACATGGCCTCGAGGATCGCGACGGACACGATCGACGGCTTCATGATCGGCACGACGATCTGGAAGAAGATACGCGGCACGGACGCGCCGTCGATCATCGCGGACTCCTCCAGCTCGACCGGGATGCCCTTGATCACACCGGTGAAGATGAACACCGCGAGGCCGGCGCCGAAGCCGAGGTACACGATGCACAGGCCCCACGGGGTGTTGAGCTTCAGCATGTCGGCGATCTTGGAGAGCGTGAACATGACCATCTGGAACGGCACGATCATGTTGAACAGGAACAGCGTGTACAGCAGCTTGGCGGCCCAGTTGTTGACGCGCACGATCCACCACGCGCACATCGACGTGCACACGAGGATCAGCAGCACCGATCCGACGGTGATGAGCAGCGTCCATCCGAAGCTCGCGAAGAAGTCGGTGGTCTCCACGCCGCGCACGTAGTTCTCGAATCCGACGAACGCCTTGCCGGCGGGCAGGGAGAAGGCGTTCTTGGAGATGTACGCCTTCTGCTTGAACGAGTTGATGACCACCAGCACGATCGGGAAGACCCATGCCAGCGAGACGACGGTGAACAGGGCGGTCCAGAGCCCTCCGTGCTTGACCTTGTCGGCGTTCATCAGGCCGCCACCTCCTTGCTTGTCGTGAGCTTGTTCTGGATGAGCGCGATGAGCGCCACCAGGATGAAGAACAGGACGGCCTTCGCCTGGCCGACGCCCTCCCAGCCCATGCGGCCGTAGAACGTGCGGGTGATGTTCATCGCAAGGCCCTCGGACATGTTGCTCGGGGCGCCGTTGGTCAGGGCGAGGTTCTGGTCGTAGAGCTTGAAGCCGTTGGTCACGGTCAGGAAGGAGCACACGGTGATCGAGGGCATCATCAGCGGGATGATGATCTTGAACATCGTCTGCGTGCCGCTCGCGCCGTCCACCTGCGCGGCTTCGAGCACGTCCGTGGGCAGGGCCTGCATGCCGGCGATGTAGATGATCATCATGTAGCCGATCTGCTGCCAGCACACGAGGATGACCAGGCCCCAGAAGCCGTACGTGGCGGAGTAGGTCAGGGCGCGCGACCAGTGCGCGAGGATGCCGTTGAGCAACAGCAGCCAGATGTAGCCCAGGATGATGCCGCCGATCAGGTTCGGCATGAAGAACACCGAGCGGAAGATCGTCGACCCCTTGATCGCCTTCGTGAGCATGTACGCGATGAAGAACGCGACCACGTTGATGACGATCGTGGTGACGATCGTGAACGCGGTGGAGAAGCCGAGCGCGTGCAGGAACTCCTTGTCGCCGAGTGCCTTGACGTAGTTCTTGAGGCCGACGAACTCGCCGTCGGTCACGGTGGTGAACTCGCAGAAGCTCAAGTAGACGCCCATGATGAAGGGCACCACGAACCCGATGATGAACGCGGCGAACGTGGGTAGCGCGAATATCGCCCACCACTTCCGTATCGCCTTGCCGGCCATGCTAACCATGATGGATAATCCTCCTCCTTGAGCGCCGTGCACCGCTGCGTGCCACGACTTCCGCCGACCCACGGCCGACGAACGAATCCGTTGTTGCAGTGACATCGTAACCGCACGGCGCCGCGATGTCAAACGTTGTCATTTGCGGCGTTTCGCATTGCCCCGTCAATCACCCCAGCAATAGTCGTTCATCGCTATGCATTGGCTATTTTTTGCGATTTTCCCTATTCTTACCTGTTTTTGCAAACGTTTGTAATGCAATCGTCGTCATCGCGAGTCGACGGTCTGCGCCGTGTAAGCTGAACGATACGCGGTTTTCCTACGCGGGAAGTCTTTGCAGTAAGCGCAGCAAGCGCGCAGTAAACGTGCAGTAAGTGCGGCGACCGGGCGTCCGGCGCGATCGGCCGGTACGCCCCATCGGCCGTGGCGCCCCGGCCGGCGCGGCACGCCCCACACATCCGAACGACAAGGTGGTTTCATGAGCAGCAGCATCCAGGACGTCGCCAAGGCGGCGGGCGTCTCCATCTCGACGGTGTCGCGGGTCTTCACGCGGCCCGATCTGGTCTCGGCGAAGACCCGCGAGCGCGTGCTGGCGATGGCCGGCCAGCTCAACTTCTCGCTCTCCCGTTCGGCCGCGGCGCTGAAGTCCGGGCGCGCGCTGCGCGTCGCCGTGCTGATGAGCGGCCACATCCGCCTGTGGTTCACCGCATCCGTGATCGAAGGACTGAACAACGTCTTCCACGCGGAGGGCTATGACATCTCGATCTTCCAGATCTCCTCGATCGAGGAGCGCCGCGAGTTCTTCGAGATGCTGCCGGTGCGCCGCAACGCGGACGCGGTGATCGTCGTCTCGTTTGACATCGACGACGAGGAGACCAGGCAGCTGGCCAGCGTGGACGTGCCGATCATCGGCATCAACACGGCGAAGTCGTCGGCCCACGGGTTCGCGGCGGCGGTCAACATCGATGACGAGCAGGGTTCGACGCTGGCTGCGCGTCACCTGATGAACCTCGGGCATCGCGACATCGCGTACATCAGCACGGACCGCGACATCTCGCTGAGCTTCTCGGTGCGGGGCCGATTCGACGTGTTCATGGACTGCTGCCGGCGCGAGGGCATCGAGCCGCAGGTCATCGTGTGCAAGGTCGACGCCGACGGACACTACCAGATCGGCGATGTGGTGACGCAGCTGATGAGCCTCGGCACGATGCCGACGGCGATCGCATGCCAGGAGGACGGCATCGCCCTGCCGCTCATGTTCCAGCTCGAACGCAACGGGCTGTCCGTGCCGGGCGACGTGACGCTGATCGGCTATGACGACAGCTTCTACACCGCGGACATCGGGCTGACGACGATCCGTCAGGACCCGGTCGAGATGGCCCGCGCGGCCGCACGCATGACGATGGATCTCATCAACGGGCGCGAGGTGAGGGAGCCGCTGCGCAAGGTGCCGGCGCAGCTGGTGGTGCGATCGAGCACCGCGCGCCGGCGCTGAGCCGGCGGTGCGGCGGCCCGCCCGACGCCCGGCTCATCAAGCCCGGACATGACGATGCCCCGGTGACGGGCCGAGGAGGAGAACGGCCGTCACCGGGGCATCAGGTTGGGAATCAGGGATCAGAGACGATCAGTGGGTCGCGGAGTACTCGGAGGCCCAGCCGTCGACGAACGCGGTCTTGACGGCGTTCCAGTCGCCGGTGCCCTGCGCGTACTCGAGCAGCGCCTGGCCGAGCTTGTTCTTCCACTCCTCGGACGGCATCATCGTGAAGTTCCAGCTGACCTGCGTCTTGCCGGACTTCTGGTCCTCAACGGCGGCCTCGGTCAGCGGGTTGTCGGACTTCACGTCATCGAAGGTCTTGAACGGGGTGGTGAAGCCCATGTCCTCGGAGAGGGCCTTCTTGCCGGTGTCGGAGGTGATGACCCACTTGAGGAAGTCCTCGGTGGCCTTCTTGTCGGCGTCGGACGCCTTGTCGTTGATGCACCAGTAGTTCTCGGAGCCGGTGACGAGGCCCTGGTTCTCCTCGCCCTTGACGCCGATGTAGATCGGCATCATGCCCACGGACTCGGCCTTCATGCCGGCCTTCTCGAGGTCGGTCCACGCCCAGGTGCCGTTCTGGTAGAAGGCGGCCTCGCCGAGCGCGAACTCGGAGTTGGCGTCGTCGCCGGTCTTGGCGCTCAGCTGCGTGCGGTCGGTGGTGGAGTCGGTGATGTACAGGTCGAAGATCTTCTTGTAGTTCGGCAGGTACGTGCCCTTGATCGTGGCCGGCTGCTCGGTGACCTTGTCCTTCTGGAACTCGTAGTAGAGCGGCAGGTTGGCGAGGTGGGTCTTGAAGCGCCAGTCGGAGCTGGAGTCGAAGCCGGCGGAGGTGAACGCGCCCTTGATGCCGAGCTCGTCCTTGCGGGCCTGCATGTCGTCGGCGACGGCCTTGAGGGTGTCGAAGTTGTCGATCTCGTCGACGGACTTGGCCTTGGCGCCGTCGAGCGCGAAGTACTTGTTGAGGATGTCCTTGTTGTAGATGATGCCGTAGGTCTCCATCACGTACGGCACGCCGACGACCTTGTCGCCGTCCTTCAGGGCCACGTCCTGGTTGGTGAGCTCCTTGTACACGTCGGTGCCGGACAGGTCGGCGGTGTAGCGCTTCCAATTCTGGTAGCCGACCGGGCCGTTGACCTGGAACAGGGTCGGCGCCTCGGTCTTGGCGATCTCCGACTTCAGGGTCTGCTCGTAGGTGTTGGACGCGGCGGTCTGCACCTTGACCTCGGTGCCGGTCTCCTTGGTGTACTCCTTGGCGAGCGCGGTCCACTGGTCGGCCGCCTCCGGCTTGAAGTTGAGGTAGTAGACCTTGCCCTTGGCGTCGTCGCCCGACGTGCTGGAGCCGCACGCGGCGAGCGCTCCGATGGACATTGCTGCGATGGCAACCATGCTAATCGTCGACTTCAGTGTGCGATTCATCATCGAACCTTTCTCTTTCCTTGTTGCTCCTCGGACGGTGTGGCCGACCGGGGTTGGTGGCGTCGGCTTTGGCGCCCCGAAGTTTGTTCCGACGCGATTCATTATGACGCATGTTCGCCGTTTTTGCAAACGATGGCAGTATTCGGGGTGTTTCATCGCGTCAGAAATGACATATCGCCATCATCTGTCTATAAAACCGCGCGATTCCGGCGATTGTTTGAATTGTCAGCAATGCAAGCGTTCGCAACAATGAGAGCGCTCACATCGATTTTGGCGCCAAAAACGATAGGCACGGCATGTTTTCGCGCGATTGCGCGACACGCCGTGCCTATCGTTTGCAGTGCCGGCCGCAACGCCGGTCGCGGTGCCGGTGATGGCCTAAAGCCGGTCTCTCCCCGTCACTTAGGCAATTGCGATACGTCCGCTAGCAGTTCCAGCGCTCGATGACGTTGTCGCCCTTGTAGCGGCTTAGGATCGAGTAGTGGGCCGTGTCGAGGCGCAGGAGCCTCGCGAAGTGCGGGTCGACGCCGAGCCACTGCGAGGTGAGGATGCGCAGGATGTGCGCGTGGGCGACGAGCAGCACGTTGTGCCCGGCCTCAAGCAGCGGCGTAACCTCCTCGATCGCGCCTCGGGCGCGGGCGGCAGCCTCCTCGACTGTCTCGCCGGGACCGGCGTGCACCGGCACGGTCTCGCCGCTCGGCAGCGTCTCGGTCCAATCGCCCTGCAGCGACTTGGGCAGCGACTGCGGGCCGTCGCGCCACACGTCCCACGCGAAACCGCTCTCGTCGCTCACCTGCTGGCGGGTGCGGCCCTCGGCCCCGCCGTAATCCCATTCGGCGATGCCGTCCAGCACGCCGTGATTCGGGTATCCGGCGAGTTCCGCGGTCTGCTGCGCGCGGATCAGCGGGCTGGAGAAGACGCACGAGTCGTCGAATCCGCCGGGGAAGGCGGCGCGAAGGCGTTCGCCAGCGGCGCGCGCCTGTTCGCGTCCGGCATCGGTCAGGGGGATGTTCGTACGTCCGGTGTGCTGGCCCGATTGGCTCCAGGCGGTCTGTCCGTGACGCAGCAGGACTAGGAAGCCGGCGCCACCACGGGCGTCGACGGCCACAGTGCCGTCAGTAATGTGTTCGCTCATACCTTCACTCTAGCCCGTGAACGCTCTCGGTTCCACCGCGGTTCGCCAAGTCGCCGTCACATCCGCCGATTTCCCGCGTCACGTCGGAATGCGAGCGGTGCGGCAGCCGAGACACTAGACTGGACGCTATGAGCGAGACGTTGAACGATGAGACGCACGGCACCGGCACGGGGGACGCCGGTACCACCGGCAGGCATGCCGCCCACGCCGCCCGCACAGGTTCCAACTACTCCTCCTCGACCGCCGACGAGGCCGTCGAGGCGTTGCATCGCATCGACGAGAAAGTGAACGACATGCGCGAACGTAGACTGAACGACCCCGATTCCCTGCTCGACAAGCTCTTCAAGTGGGCGTTCCCGTCCGTCATCGGCCTCGTCGCCGGCAAGGCGTTCCAGATGCTCTGGGATCAGGGAACCAGCAAACGCAACCTCGCGCGCGGTCTCGCCGCCGACGCCCCGCAGGGCTTCGTCTCTAGTCTCGCGTTCGCCGCCGCCTCGGCCGCATTCGGCGCGATCGTTTCGCAGCTGTCCGACCGCGGGTCGAAGGCGTTCGTCGATCACCGTCACCGCAGCAAGGCCCGCAGGGCCGGCAATGCCGGAAAGCAGGGCAAGTAACCCGCACTCATGACCACAACATTCAAGATAGGCACCCGCAAAAGTCTGCTGGCGATGCGCCAGACCGAACTCATCATCGGGATGCTGCGCGCACGCGTGCCCGACGTCGAGTTCCAGGTGGTGCCGATCGTCACGCAGGGCGATCGCGATCGTACGTCCAGCCTGCACGTCATCGGCGGCAAGGGCGTGTTCGTCAAGGAGATCGAACGCGAGCTGGAGGACGGGACCATCGACTTCGCCGCGCACAGTCTCAAGGACGTGCAACCCCAGCTGCCCGAAGGCCTGACGATCGGCTGCACGCCGGTGCGCGATTCGCCGTTCGACTGTCTGCTGAGCCCGTTGCCGCTACGATCGGTCGACGATCTGCCGACCGGCGCGCGCGTGGGCACGAACAGCCAGCGGCGTCAGGCGCAGCTGCTCAACCTGCGCCCTGATCTCGAGATCGTGCCGATCCGCGGCAACATCGACACCCGCATCCGCAAGATCACGTCGGAGCATCTTGACGCGATCGTCCTCGCCGAAGCGGGACTCAATCGCCTCGAACCGGACACGACCGGGCTCAATCGCCTCTCATTGCGTGGCACGCTGCTGCCGGCCGCCGGTCAGGGGGCGATGGCGGTCGAATGTCGCGCCGACGACGCGAGGACGCTCGAACTGCTCGCGCGGATCGACGATGCGCCGACGCGCGAGGCGGTGACGCTCGAACGCAGATTCATGCGCGCGATCGGCGGCAACTGCACGCTGCCCATCGGCGCGTACGCGCGACGGACGCCGTTGCATCCGGAACGTCTCGCGGCGTCGGCGGATGGCCGTGCCGTGTCAGGAGCCGCAGGCGCTCCCCTGACACTCGACGCGATGATCGCCACCCCCGACGGCTCGCACGTCTACCGCGCCACCGCCGATTCGTCCGCCAGCCATACCGTCGAGACAGCCACCCAGCACACCGGCGCCACACCTGAGGAGCTCATCGCCTCCGTCATCCGCGACCTCCACGCCGCCGGATCCCCGCTATAGGATCGGACGCAACCGGATGGGTCACAAACCGAACTTGAGCCCGTTATCGGTTTTTGGAATGACCAAAACCGCGCGATTGCGATAGAGGCCGGGGCATTCGACGATCGAAGACGGGTAGAGTTGAACGTATGAGCGCGTTGGGGGCGTATGACCGCGCTCATACCCGTGCATGGAGAGGTCAACAGCAAATCAAAGAGTAGGGGGAAGTATGTCATCTCACAATGATTCCAACACGATTCGTCGCATAGGGCGCATCAGGCGCTATGCGACCGGCGCGATCGCGGCGTTGCTGGTCACGGGGCTCGCGGCGTGTGGGGGCACGACGACGAACGGTACGGGATCGGGCGGCGCGAACGCCGACATCACCACGGGATCGAAGGCCACCGGGCAGTCGTCCGAAATCACCGTCGGCACCACCGACAAGGTCGTCAGCCTCGACCCTGCCGGCATCTCCGAACTCGGGTCGATCCAGACCGCGTACCAGATCTACGCGCCGCTGTTCGCCCAACACGACGGCAAAGCCGACATCGTGCCGAACCTCGCGGCCGACAACGGCACGTGGAACGCCGACGGCACGCAGTTCACCGTCAAACTCAAGCCGAGCCTCAAATTCACCAACGGCCACGCGCTGACCAGCAGCGACGTGAAGTTCAGCATCGATCGCATCAAGGAGATCAACTCCGAGAACGGACCGGTGTCCGTGTTCGCGAACATCACCAAGGTGGACGCGCCGGACCCGACCACCGTCGTCTTCACGACCTCAGTCAAGGACGACGTGACATTGAAACCGGTGCTCAGCATGACCGCGGCCGGCATCGTCGACGAGCAGTCGTACGCCAAGGACAAGCTCGCCACCGACGACGAGGTCGTCAAGGACAACGGATTCAGCGGCGCCTACTCGCTCAAGGAGTACAAGAGCAACGACCATGCGCTGTTCACGCGCAACGGCGACTATCAGGGCATCGAACCGGCGCACAACAAGCAGGTGACGACCCGATACTACGCGGATTCGTCGAACCTCAAACTGGCCGTGCAACAGGGCGACGTGGACGTGGCGTACCGTTCGCTCACGCCCACGGACATCACCGATTTGAAGAAGGACGGCAAGCTCAAGGTCGTCACCGGCAACGGCGGCGGCGGACGCTATCTCGTGTTCAACCTGCGCACCCAGCCGTACGGCTCGAAGCAGCAGAACGCCAACGCGGACAAGGCGAAGGCGGTGCGTCAGGCGGTCGCCGATCTGGTCGATCGCGCGGCGCTCGCGAAGAACGTGTATCAGGGCACGTACAAGCCGCTGTACTCGTTCATCCCCGCAGGGCAGGCCGGATTCGTCGACACGCTCACCGGCGCGTACGGCGACGGATCGGGCAAGCCGGACGTCGCCAAGGCGCGCAAGGTGCTGGCTGACGCGGGCGTGACGACGCCGGTCAAGCTCTCCATCCAGTACAACACGGATCATTACGGACCGTCGTCCGCCGACGAGTACGCGGCGATCAAGACGCAGCTGGAGGACGGCGGACTGTTTTCCGTGGACGTGCAGCAGACCGAATGGGTGCAGTATTCGAAGCAGCGCGTCGTCACCGATTCGCAGGACGGTGACTTCCCCGCCTATCAGATCGGCTGGGCGCCCGACTACCCGGATCCGTCCGACTATCTGATCCCGTACTTCGCGCCGGACGGGTTCGTGAGCAACGGGTATGAGAATCCTCAGGTGGCCGCGCTGCTCAAGGCGCAGGCCGGTCAGACCGACGAATCGCAGCGACTCGACACGATCGAGCAGGTGCAGCAGGTGGCGGCGAAGGACCTGCCGATCCTGCCGCTGCTGCAGAGCGTGTCGCAGTCGGTGACCGGTGGCGACATCAGCGGCGTGGTGATGGACACGAACTTCGTGCTGCGCTACCCGTCGCTCGAGCGGGAGTGATCTGGCCCGATCCGGTCGATCACTCCTCGCCGGCGAGCAGATCCGGCAGAACACCCGCCAGACGCTGCTTGACGCGGCGCACCAGAGCCGGGTCGACGCCCTTGCTGGAGACGGTCACGATCAGCTTGCCCTGCTCGATGACCGCCACGTTGAAGAAGTCCGATTCCTGCGGGTCGGCGGTGTTGTTGACCAGCTGACCGGGCTTCGCGTCCGCCACGACCTGATGGTTCACGTCCCGGTCGTCGGTGCAGGCGATGACCACGCGGGCGTCGGCCAGGTCGCCGGTCTCGTAGTCCTTGGCCTGCCAGGCGATCTCGCCGTTCTTCGCACGCTCGGCGAGCGCCTCGTCCAGCTCTGGGCTGATCACCGTGACCTTCGCGCCGGCGTTGAGCAGGTGCGTGACCTTGCGGGTCGCGACCCTGCCGCCGCCGACCACGACGGCCGGCTCGCCGGCGACGCGCAGGTCGACCGGATACGGGCTCGTGCCCGGAGCGGTGAGCGGCTCGTCCTCGTCGTTGGCCGCGTTCATGGTTGCGTTATCGTTCGCGTTCACAGTAGTCATTGTCCACACTCGTTTCCGTTGCATTCCGATACATCCCACAACGATTTCCAAGTGTAGTCACGCGTCGAGGAGGGAGGCGACTCCGCCGACGACGATGAGGGCGGGGGCGCCGAGTCCGGCCTGTTCGACCTGCTGCTCGATGGTCGCGAGGTCGCCGCCCACGGCGCGCTGGTCCGCGCGCGTGGCCCACTGGATCACGGCGACCGGCGTCGTGGCCGGCATGCCGTTGGCGACGAGGTTCTCGACGATACGCCCCAGCGACTCCATGCCCATCAGGAACACGAGCGTGCCCTCCATGTGGGCGATGTTGTCCCAGTCGAGTTCGTGCCCCTCGCGCTTGCGATGTCCGGCGATCACGTGGAAGCTCGACGCGTAGTCGCGATGCGTGACCGGAATGCCGACCGCCGCCGGACCGGCGATCGCGCTGGTGATGCCGGGTACGACCTCCACCTCGACGCCCTGCGCCTTGAGGTATTCGCGCTCCTCGCCGCCGCGGCCGAAGACGAACGGATCGCCCGATTTGAGCCGAACCACGCGCTTGCCCTCCTTGGCGAGGCGCGCGAGCAGATCGTTGATCTCACGCTGCTTGACCGGGTGATGATGCGCGGACTTGCCCACGTCGATGCGCTGCGCGTCGGGCTTGGCGAGGTCGAGCAGTTCGGGGTTGACGAGGCGGTCGTAGACGATCACGTCGGCCTTCTCGATGCGGTCCTTGCCGCGCAGGGTCAGCAGGTCCACGCTGCCCGGGCCGGCCCCCACCAACGACACCAATCCATCGCTCATTGCCGTGTACCCCTTCTTTCTGTCGTGTCTAGTCGTGTCCAGTCGTGTCTGGGCGGGCTCATCGCGCTTCAACATCCGTCTCACCGATCGCCGTATGCGACATATATCGACGCATCCGCAAACGTATCATCATCATTGTGCATGACTCATCGGCATCGGGATCGATCCTGCTCACCATCGAACAACGGCGGGTCGATCGGGAACAGCAGCGTCGACTGGCGGCCGCCTCGACCGCGGCACCCGTGTACTGTCCGCTCAAGGAGCTGCGCGCCGCGGATCCGGGCGACGCCGGTCTGCGTGCGATCCGCGATGCGGACGTCATCGTGATCACCAGCGGCTTCGCGCTCAACATCTATCTCGCCCACCCCGAGTGGCGCGAAGATGGCACTGGCGAAGATGCGCCTTCCCCCACGCTGATCGTACTCAGCGAGCGCATGGCGGCGACCGCAAGGGCCGTCGGCACGGTCACCGGCACTGCCGGCACGAAGGCAACCATTCTCACTCCGACGGAGGAGAACCAGCGCGGAGTTGCAGCGCTGCTCAAGAGGATGCGATACCGGCATGCGGTGCATCTGTGCGGTTCGCTGTCCGTGGCGAACAGCGCGCTGCCGGGTGACGTCGAACGCGTGCGGATCTACGAGAATCATTGGGATGACGAATGCGCATCGCATGCATGCGAAGCGATTGACGCGGCGATTGCACCCGACCCGAATCGCACCGAGGACACCGCAGATCTCAACGCAGATCTCAATGACGAGAACGCCCAGCAATCGCCGATCGCCAACCGCCGCATCAACCGGATCCTCGTGACGAGCCCCTCAGCCTACCGACGCCTTCGGTCCATCATGCAGCGAATCCCGCAGTGCTTTGCGGCAGACCCCGCGTACTACACGCTCGGCCCGAGCACCACCGCGGCGGTCGAAGCCGACGGAGGAACGGCGGTGTCTCCCGGTTCGCGTGACGATGTCCTCCAGGAGGCCATCGAACGCCTGCTTGCGGACTAGAGCATGCCCCAGGAGCGGGCGTATTCGACGTGGACGATGAAGTCGTCGGCGGTGAATCCGGCGTCGGTAAGCTGCCGGTCAAGTTGTTCGAAGGGCTCCCCGTCACGTTCGGCGCGGATGCCGTGCTGTGTGATCGAGACCTGCCAGTCGTCGGAGTCGCTGACGCGGCGCAGCGTGGCGAGCACCGCCTGCGCGCGGGCCAGTCGGACCGATCGAAGGCGTAGATCCTCGGCGGCGTCCTCCAGCGTGACGCCGGTGCGGCGCAGCGTCCAGTTCGCGAACGGGATGTCGACGATCACATGCCACACGACGGGCAGACCGGAGTCGGAGGTGGTGCCGGAGGTATCGGCCTCGCGCGGGCGGGCAAGCAGATCAGTGAAGGACATGTGGGCTCCTTACGGGATTGGGAAGATGTGGAAACGGCACCGGGAACTGTCCGGAAGAATCCGGAGGAGCTCCCGGTGCCGTTTGGTTGGTTGATTGAGGCCGAACGTCAGGCGGCGACGGAGATGGTGGACCAGAAGCCGGGCAGCAGCACCGCGGACAGGATGAAGCCGAGGATGATGTTGACCACGGCGCCGATGCTGAAGGCGGCGATCGGCTTCCAACCGAGCGAGGACAGCTGCTTGAATCGGGTCGTCAGGCCGATGGAGAGGAACGTGAACGTGAACGCCCACGTGCGCAGCTCCTTGACCGGCGCGATCAGGTCGTTGCTGATGCTCGCGGAGGAGCCCGCACCGGCCGTGGCGATGACGATGGTCAGGAAGATCGAGGCGACGAAGAAGCCGATGACGAACTTCGGGAAGCGGTGCCAGATCTGGGAGACGTCGAGCTTCTGCTTGGGCAGCGCGTTCACGTCCTTGCCGGCGGCCTTGGCCTCGGCGACGCGATCCTGACGATCCCAGTAGGTGATGGCGATGAACGCCAGGATCAGGCACCACACGCCGATGAAGATGTCACGGCCGACGACCTTCATCAGGGTGAAGGCCGCGATGCCCTGCTCGCCGAAGCTGGAGGCGGCGGTCACGCCGGCCGCGTCGGCGAACTCGGAGGTGCCGATCCACGCGCCGGCCACGCCGTCGGGCAGACCGAACGCCTTGGACAGGCCCGTAAGCAGGAAGATGGAGATGATCGCCCAGACCACGACGATCGAGATCACCGCGGAGACGTGTTCCTTGCGGCTCTTGACGGCGGAACCCACGGCGATGCCGGCGGAGACGCCGCAGATCGAGCCGCCCGCGCCGAGCGTCGCGGCGAATCGCTTGTCGAGGCCGAAGCCCTTCGAGGCGACGAAGTAGATGACGAGGAACGTGGAGACGGCGATGAACGTGGCCTGCAGGAACGCGACCGGGCCGGCCGACAGGATCGTGGTGAACGGCAGCGTCGCGCCGAGCAGGACGATGCCGACCTTCACATACAGTTCAGTGCGCAGCGCGCCGCCGAAGAAGCCTTCCGCGTTGACGATATTGCCGATGATCAGGCCGATGACCAGCGCGACGAGCGGGGCCTCAAGGTTGTACGAGGAGGCGAACTTCGAGGTGCTGAACACGTTGACCGCGAAGCTCAGGATGAACAGCGCGAGGAATCCGCCGAGGAAGGCGGAGACCTTGAGCTTGAGGAAGTAGGCGGCGATGCCGAAGACCGCCGCGAACAGGACGAACAGCAGCACGATGTTCGGCCAGCGTTCGGCGAGACCGGCCGCGTGCGTGGTGGCGCCGTTCTTGGTCACGTCGCCGCCGCCGAACAGGAACGACCAGGTTCCCCAACCGGGGATCTTCGCCGCGAACAGGTTGAGCGAGCTGCCCGCCGCCCACAGCACGAAGCCGAGCACGACGATGCCGAGGCCGATGAACACGGCCCACCAGTCCTCGCTGCCGAGGATCTTGTTGCCCTCGGCGGCGGCCGGTACGGCTTCCTTCACTTTGGTTTTCTGCGTTTGCTTCGTCGACGCCGCTGTAGCGGTCGACGGTACGGTTGATGCGGTCACGATATTCTTCCCCTCTGCTTGACTTCGAATGGTGACGTTCCACGGCGTCTGCCCCGTCGGTCGGCTGGGTTCGCCGACCGCCTGTATCGGTTCCGGATGTCCCCCGACATCCTTTTCATGGTTCCGATGCGCTTGACTACGTCGTGTTGGTTTGATTCTAAGCGGGCGATTCCGCCGCCGGCAAGCTCGCCATTACAGCAAAAACGGGCATGTCGCTATCGAAGGAATCAATAGCGGCATGCCCGTGTGCATAACGAACACAGTCAGTTGGTGGCGAAGAACTCCTGGTAGATCGAATCCTTGGCGGTGTTGAACGCCTCACCGATGCGCTGGCGAGGCCAGCCCAGGTCGATGTGCTCGACGCGTTTGATCTCGCCGGGATGCGGCTTCATCACGACCACGGTCTGCCCCAGATACACGGCCTCATCGATATCGTGGGTGACGATCACCATCGTGATGTGCTCGCTCTGCCAGATGCGCAGCAGCTGATCCTGCAGCTTGATCTTGGTGATCGCGTCCAGTGCGCCGAACGGCTCGTCGAGCAGCAGGATCTTCGGCCGGTTGGCGAGCGCACGCGCGATGGCGACGCGCTGCGACATACCGCCGGACAGCTGCTTGGGCAGCGCGTCCTCGAAGCCGGTCAGACCCACCAGATCGATGTTCGACTGGATCAGCTCGTCGTCCTTCTTGTGTTCGGGCGGCAGTGCGAAGCGGATGTTCTCGCGCACCGACAGCCATGGCAGAAGGCGGTGATCCTGGAACACGAAGCCCTTGTCGCGCCCCGGTCCGGGGATCGGCTGGCCGTCCATCAGCGCCTCGCCGTCGTAGTCGGTGTCGAGTCCGCCGATGATGCGCAGCAGCGTGGATTTGCCGCAGCCGGACGGTCCGATGATCGACGTGAATCCGCCTCGCGGGAAGTTGAGCGTGACGTCGTGCAGCGCCTCCACGTCACCGTTGTCGGTGTGGAACACCTTGGTGAGGTGACGGATGTCGATGATGTCGTCAGTCATGCACACACGCTCACAGCCACTTGACGATGCGTCGACGCTGCCATTCGACGACGTCGTCCATGAGCTTGCCGATCACGCCGATGAGGAGCATGGCGAGGATCACCACGTCGGGGCGGGACATCGAACGGCCGTCGGAGAGCATGAAGCCCACGCCGGAGGTCGCGCCGATCATCTCGGCGGCGACGACGCAGATCCACGCGCCGGACAGGCCGAGGCGGATGCCGGTGAGGATCTGCGGCAGGGCCGCGGGGATCACCACCTGACGAATGAACCGCCACTTCGGGATCTCGTACACCTCGCCCAGTTCGAAGTAGCGCTTGTCGATGCCCTTGATGCCGTCGACGATGTTGACGAACATCGGGAAGAACGCGCCGATGAAGATGATGTAGATCTTCGAGTTCTCGCCGATGCCGAACCACAGGATCGCCAGCGGAATCCACGCGATGCCCGGAATCGGGCGCAGAACCTGCATGACCAGGTCGATGAAGCGCTCGAACCTGCGGGAGATGCCGGCGGCGACGCCCAGTACGGCGGCCGCGACGAGTGCCACGAGGAATCCTTCGAGCACACGCGTGAAGCTCACCAGAATGTTGATGAGCAGTTCGCCGTCGGTGGCGTATTCGACCGCCGCCGCGACGATCTGCTGGGGAGTGGCCATGGAGTAGGACTGCGTCTGACCGGCCGAGCCGTACAGCGACCACAGGGCCACGATGGCGATGGGCAGCACCAGATACAGCAGCCATCCCGTCACGCCGGTCAGTCCGAGCGTCGACGCCTTGCGTCGTCTGCGAGCGGCCGTCTTTGCGGCCGTTTCATTCGCCCCCATGGTCCCGGTCTGTGCCGTCTTGCCGCTCACGACCTCACCGACGGCCTCCGGACGCCCGGAGCGTCCGTGCACCCATGCCGGCAACCCGGCGATTACCTTCTCCACCATTGCACTTCCACCTTTCGTTCATTGCGCTCTGTTGACTGTTCCTCAGTCCCGCTTCGCGGGGAGGAGCAGTCAGTTCTGATAGCTGGTGTCGATCAGCTTGTCGACGTCGACCTCGGACTTGAGAATGCCGTTCTTCCAGGCGAAGTCCTCGACCTGCTTGATCGCGTCGATGTCCGCGGATTCGAGCTTGGTCGTGAACGTCAGACGGGTCCAGATCTTCTTGAGCTGATCGGTGCTCACGCCGAAGTCCTTGGAAACCGCGGCGGCGGCCTTGTCCGGATCCTTGTTGATGAGGTCGGCGCCGCGCTGCACGGCGCGGTTGTACGCCTTGACCACCTCGGGATGCTGCTTGGCGTAGTCGGTGGTGAAGTACGTGATCATGTTGCCGCGCTTGATGCCGGTGCCGTCCGCCAGCACGCGGGCCGTACCGTCATCCTCGAGCTTGGTGATGTACTGCTCCCAGATGACGATCGCGTCGACGCTCTTGTTCTGCAGGGCGGCGACCTGATCGTCGGCCGACAGGTTCGCGGAGGTGACGTCGTTCAGCGTCAGGCCGTCCTTGCTCAGCAGCAGGGCGAGCAGATGCTCGGCGTAGGATCCGACGGCGTATCCGACCTTCTTCCCCTTCAGGTCGGTGACCGACTTGATCGGAGAGTCCTTCGGCACCAGCACGGCCAGCGCCTTCTCGCCGTAGGCCACGTTGGAGACGATACTGATGTCCTGGCCGGTCGACTTGGCGATGATCGCCGGCAGGTCGGCCATGTAGCCGACGTCCGCGTTACCGGCCGCGACCGCCTCGTTGACCAGCGGGACGCTCTTGAACGAATCCCATGTGAAGCTGGCCTTGGCCTTGGCAAGCTCCTCCTTCAGATACCCCTCCTCGTAGGCGACCCAGATGTCGGAATACAGCGGGTACGGCTGTGCGGCGATGCGCACGGTCGTGGTGCTGCCGCTGTTGCTGCCCTTCGACTTGTCGCTCGCGTTGGCGATCAGCGCGCTCGGACTCGAGCAGGCGGCCAGCGTCATGACCAGAGCGACCGCCGTGGCCGCCGCCTTGATGACTCTGCCTGCCAGAGATGATCTCGTGGATGCGTTCATTCCCCTTGTTCCCCCGATATGTGGTGTTTCTATGCGTTCGAGCCGTGACGGCCCGTGATTGTTTTTCGTAGATGTGGATTACGCCGCGGTCAAACCCCAACCTGACCGCGTGTAGCCTCCAGTATCGCGCATCCGCACTGCCATGACGGGCCGAAATCGGGAGATTGACTAGACCTAAAATCTTGAACCCCTTATCAGCCCTTGAAATTCAGCCGAAATTCAGCCGATTACGGCCTCACTTCGAAACCTTGTACCGGTACCCCGGATGCGTCGGCTTGAGATGATCGCCTGCGCCGAACAGCTTGTTGCGCAGCGTGCCGGGCGCGTACTCGGTCTGGTAGACGCCACGCTCCTGCAGGATCGGCACCACGTAGTCGATGATGTCCTCGAACGTGCCCGGATTGGTCACGTAGGCGAGGTTGAACCCGTCCACGTCGGTGAGTTCGACGATGCGCTGCAGCTCGTCGGCCACCTGCTCGCCCGAGCCGACCACCACCGGGCTGTTGCCGCCGATGGCGCGCCTGATGGCGATGTCTCGCACCGTCCATCGCTTGCCGTCGTCGCCGGTCACCTTCTGCATGTTGGCGGCGGTCGACTGGATGGCATTCGATTCGATGTCGTCCAGCGGCTGGTCGAGATCGTACTTCGACAAGTCGGTGCCGATCCAGCCCGAGTACAGCGTCAGCGCGCCCTCGGTGGAGGCGTACCGCTCGTAGTCGTGGTACTTGTCCCACGCCTCCTGCTCGGTGTTGGCGGTGATCGCGGTGAGCATCATGAAGATGCGCGCATCGTAGCGGCCGCGACCGGCGGCCTCGAGCGAATCGCGGATCTGCCTGACGGTCGGGGCCACCAGTTCCGGCGTCGGCCCGGTCACGAAGATCGCCTCGGCGTTCTCGGCGGCGAAGCGGATGCCGCGCGGCGATCCGCCCGCCTGGAAGATGACCGGCGTGCGCTGCGGCGACGGCTCGCACAGGTGGATGCCGGGCACGTCGAAGAACTCGCCGTGATGGTTGATCGGATGCACCTTCGCCGGGTCGGCGTACACGTCGTGGGCCTTGTCCCTGACGACGGCGTCATCCTCCCACGAGCCCTCCCAGAGCTTGTAGAGCACCTCGATGTATTCGTCGGCGTAGTCGTAGCGCTTGTCGTGCGGGATGTCCTGCTGTCCCATGTTGCGCAGGGCGGAGGGCAGGTACCCGGTCACCACGTTCCAGCCGACGCGGCCGTTCGTGATGTGATCGAGCGAGCTCATACGCCGGGCGAACGTGTACGGATGCTCGTAGAAGACGCCGGCGGTCACGCCGAATCCCAGATCGTGCGTGGCGGCCGCCATCGCGGAGACCAATGTGGTCGGATCGTTGATCGGCAGCTGGGAGGCGGTGCGCAGCGCGGAGTCCACGTTGCCGCCGTACACGTCGAAATAGCCGACCAGATCGGCGATGAACATCGCGTCGAACCTGCCCCGCTCGAACAGTCGGGCCAGTTCGATCCAGTGATCGAGTTTGGTGTAGTCCGCCGAGCGATCGCCCGGATAGCGCCACATGCCCGAGGACTGGTGCCCCACGCAGTCCTTGACGAAGCCGTTGAAATGAATCTGTCGTGCAGACTGACGAGCGAAGTCCCCCACCTGTGTTGCCACCTTTCGTGTGATCGTATGCGCGCGGATTGCGCCGATGCCGGCCGTCTTCCCCGATCCGCCGGCCGATATCCCATTATGACGTCAGCGGCATCGCGCGGCACGGCGGAGGCCTATAGACGCTGCTTATCGCCGATTATCACCAGTCCTTTAGGTCCACGCACCTTATGATGCGCCATAGCATTTGGCTATAGCGATTCCTTCCCGATGCCGCCCGTCGCCCCTCGAATCGCCCATACAATGGCCGGTAATCACCGCAATCGGGGGTTTCAATGCGGTGGAGGCATCACATTTTCATCAGGGGGAATACACACCTATGAGCACAACCGTTCTCTCGCCGCAGGAGACGCGCATCCAGGAGCAGATCGAGAACAAGCAGGCGCAGCCCGCCCATCACACGCGAGCCAACGACATTCTGGCGCGAGTCCGCGCGCAGAAGCCGCACGTCGACGTCGAACGAGGACTGCTGTTCACCGAAAGCTTCCGCCAGACCGAAGGCGAGCCGCTGGTGCTGCGCTGGGCGAAGGCGCTGTACCACTACGCCGAGAAGGCCACCGTGTACGTCGACAAGGACCAGCTGATCGTCGGCCGCGGCGGCGGCGAGGGCCGCTACGGACTGCTCTACCCGGAACTCGACGGCGATACGCTCGACCTCGCCATCAAGAAGCTGCCCACGCGCGAAAGCTCGCCGTTCGACATCGCGCCGGAAGACGCGAAGACCATCATCGAGGACATCGCCCCGTACTGGAAGGGCAAAACCTTCCACGAGGACCTCGCCAAGGCGCTCGGCCCGGAGACGATGAAGCTCACCTACAATCCGGATGAGGCGCTGACCTCCCGCTACGTGGTCAACGAGACCGCATCGTTCCGCTCCAGCCTGCAGTGGGTCCACGACTACGAGATCGTGCTGAAGAAGGGATTCGGCGGCTTGCGCGCCGAGGCGCAGGAGCGTCTGGCGCAGCTCGACGAATTCTCGCCGATCGACAACTGCGAGAAGCGACCGTTCCTCGAGGCGGAGATCCTCACGGCCGACGCGATCATCCTGTGGGCCAACCGTCACGCCGACGAGGCCGAACGTCAGGCCGCCGAGGAGGGCGATCCGAAGCGCGCCGCCGAACTGCAGCGCATCGCCGAAACCTGCCGTTGGGTGCCCGAACACCCGGCACGCACCTTCTACGAGGCGATGCAGAGCCAGTGGTTCACACAGCTGTTCAGCCGCATCGAGCAGAAGACCGGCACGATCATCTCCAACGGCCGCATGGATCAGTACCTTTACCCGTTCTACAAGGCCGACAAGGAGGCGGGACGCATCACCGCCGACGAGGCGCAGGAGCTGTTCGAATGCATGTGGGTCGACATGGCCCAGTACATCGACCTGTACCTGTCCGACGCGGGCGGCGCGTTCAACGAGGGCTACGCCCACTGGGAGGCCGTCACCATCGGAGGCCAGACCCCCGAAGGCTACGACGCGACCAACGAGCTGACGTACATCCTGCTCAAGTCGAAGCGAGAGTTCCCGCTCAACTACCCGGATCTCGCGGCGCGCATCCACACGCGCTCGCCGAAGCGCTACCTGCGCGAGGTGGCCCTGACCATCAAGAGCGGCGAGGGCTTCCCGAAGCTGCTCAACGACGAGGACGTGGTGCCGCTGCTGCTGAGCAAGGGCGCGAAGTTCGACGAGGCGCTCGACTACTCCGTGTCCGGCTGCGCCGAATGCCGCATGCCGAACCGCGACACCTACACCAGCCCGAACGCGTACATCAACTTCGCGGCCGCGCTGGAGATGGTGATGTACAACGGCCGCATGCTCAAGTACGGCGATGAGGTGCTCGGTCTGGAGACCGGCGAGTTCGAGGACTTCCAGAGCTTCGACGACCTGTTCGCCGCGTTCCTCAGGCAGCAGAACAACCTGCTCAAGCACGCGTTCATCCAGCAGCACGAGATCATCCGCCTGCGCGCCGAGCACTTCGCCACCCCGCTGGGGTCGATGCTGCAGAAGCTGTGCCGCGAATCGTGCATCGACCTGCATCAGCCGAAGATCCCAGGCGGCATCGATCTGGGATACTTGGAATACATGGGCTTCGCCACGGTGATCGACTCGCTCGCCGCCATCAAGAAGCTCGTGTTCGAGGAGCACGTGATCAGCCTGCACGAGCTCAAGGAGGCGTGCGAGCACGACTTCGAGGGCTACGAGGTGATTCGTCAGCTGCTCAGGAACGCGCCGGCCTACGGCAACGACGACCCGTACGCCGACGAGATCGGCAAGATCCTCGATCGCACCGCTCAGGAGTTCACCGCCAAGTACTCCGAGCAGATCGGCGTGCACATGGACATCCGTCTGGTGCCGTTCACCAGCCACGTGCCCTTCGGCAAGGTGGTGTCCGCCACGCCTGACGGCCGTCGCGCGTTCACGCCGCTGTCCGACGGATCGTCCGCCGCGCAGGGCGCCGACCACGAAGGTCCGACCGCGATCCTGCTGTCGAACTACCTGACCAAGAACTTCGATCACAACGAGCACGCCGGCCGACTGCTCAACATCAAGCTCTCCCCGGGCTGCGTGGCCGGCCGCGAGGGCACCGAGAAGCTGGTCGAGTTCATCGAGACGTGGCGTGACCTGAAGCTGTGGCACGTGCAGTTCAACGTGATGAACAACGAGACATTGCGCGAGGCGCAGAAGCACCCCGAGCTGTATCGCAACCTGATCGTGCGCATCGCGGGCTACTCGGCGTTCTTCACCGAGCTGTCCAAGGACCTGCAGGACGAGCTGATCTCCCGCAACGAGCAGGAAGCGTTCTAGTCCGCCGATGCTCGTGTGATTGTCACGCCAATGGGGTGGTCATGACGCGATTGCCATGACCACCCCTTTCACATGACCCCTCGAGCCCCTCGAGCACCTGCCATGTTCAGCCCAACCACAGGCACACATACCGTCACATACACAAGTCTGGTCCCACCATGCAGCACGCACTCACCGAACGTATCCTCTTAGACCGCGAGGCCTCGCTCCGCCCCACCGGCGAATGGCGGCGTCTGGCCCCGAAGAACTCGGCGATGGTGTTCAACATCCAGCACTATTCATTGCACGACGGCCCCGGCATCCGCACGATCGTCTTCCTCAAGGGATGCCCATTGCGATGCCCCTGGTGTAGCAATCCGGAATCGCAGCGATTCGGCCCGGAGGTGAGCTACGTGGCCGACAAATGCATCGCCTCGATGGGCTGTGATCGGTGTGCATTGACGTGCCCGTCGGCGGTACACCGGGTCGACGGCGATGCCGGTGTCAACGATTCGGCGACTATCTCCCTTGATCGGGACGTACTCGACCAACTCGATCTCAATGCGATCACCCGCTTCGCCAAGGCGTGCCCGTCGAAGGCGATCACGCTTGAGGGCAAACCGATGCAGGTCGATGAGATCCTTGACATCGTCGAACGCGACGAGGTCTTCTTCGACCGTTCCGGCGGCGGGCTCACGGTCTCCGGCGGCGAGCCGCTCGCGCATCGGACGTTCCTGACGAACCTGCTCGCGGGCGCTCACGAACGCGGCATCACCACCGCCATCGAAACCTGCGGATACGCCCCGTACGCCTCGCTCGCGAGCGCGGCCGAACACCTCGATTACGTGCTGTTCGACATCAAGTCGATGGATTCGGCAGTCCATCGCGAATGGACCGGATACGGCAACGAGCGCATCCTCGACAATTTCACGCGACTGTGCGCCGATCACCCCGAGCTGCCGAAGCTGGTACGCACGCCGGTCGTCCCGGGGTTCAACGATTCGCTTGAGGATATCGAGGCGATCGTCGATTTCCTGCATGGGCTCGGCGGCCGTGAGGCGAACATCACCTATCAGCCGTTGCACTATCACCGGTTCGGCGAGGGCAAGTACCATGCCTTGGGCCGCGACTATCCGATGGGCGACATCAAACTCGACGACGCCCTGTTCAACGAGATCCGCGACATGGTCCTCGCCTCCGGCCTGGCCGCCGACGCCCTCTACAAGGACTCCGACTGAAACTCCCCGCCACCGTACGCTGAGATGACGCAGGCGTACGTTGCTGGTGGCCATTCCGACTGAATCACCCGCATTCGTATGCTGCCGCGACGCAGGCGTACGAATACGGGTGATTATCCGTTGATACTCCCGTTCCCCGTACACTGACCACCACTCAGCGTACGCAAACGGGGACTTGCCCCGTTTTATAACTTTTTATAAGTATTATATCTTTTATAAGTCGCCTACGATCGTGACCTGTGACGGGAGATATATCATGCCCAATCCGTTCAAGCCCACTGCGGGAATGACCCCGCCTGTGCTGGTCGGCAGGACCGATGACATCAAGGATTTCTCCTACGCGCTGGATGATGGAGTTGGCGCTCCCGGCCGCCTTATGTATCTGACCGGCGCGCGAGGAGTCGGTAAAACCGTGATGCTGAACGCTCTCGGCGATATCGCCCGAAAGCGCGATTGGATCGTCATCGACGAGACCGCCGAAGCGGGATTCATCAATCGTCTCATCGACGTATTGAATGAAGAGGACAGATCACGCCTGAGCTCACTGACCATGCCTACCGCTTCGATATCCATTCCAGGAGCTCCGATTTCGGCGTCATTGAATCTGGGCGGCGCGCAGTTTACTGCTCCTGCTGAACGCGCACTTGACTTTCGCAGGGCGATGTCGGAAAAGCTCGACAAGCTGGAGAAAAAACGCCGCGGCATCCTCATCACCCTTGATGAGGTACAGGCTTCCAGCATCGCCGAAATCAGGTCGTTGGCCACCGCCGTACAGCATCTCATTCGAGAACAACGCAATATCGCCTTCATCTTCGCCGGACTGCCGTCAATGGTGGAGGACGTCATCAATGATGACGTCCTGACGTTCCTGCGCCGCGCGGAGCGCAAGCATCTGGGCGATGTACCGCTCGACGCGGTCCGGCAGGCATTCGCCGACACCATCAACGCCAATGGCAAGCATGCCAACGGCGAAGTGCTGTCGATGCTCGCACGCGCCACCAATGGCTACCCGTTCATGATTCAGCTGGTTGGCTATTGGGCATGGCGAGCATCGGAAACCGGGGCCACGGCCGATGCCGAAGAGATCACCATCGATGCCGCTGAACGCGGAGTCGCCCAGGCGAAACTCAAACTCGGTGACATGGTGCATGGCCCGGCCATCGACGGATTGTCCGCCATGGCACGAGACTACCTACTCGCCATGGCCCAGGATGACGGCCCGTCAGCGACCAGCGCCATAGCCAAGCGACTGGAACGTGACCAGATCTACGCGAACGTCTACCGCACACAACTCATCAAGGAGGACATCATCTATCAATCCTCCTACGGGTATGTGGATTTCAAGTTGCCCTACCTGCGCGATTACCTGCGCGAGCACGGCGCATTCCACCAGATGCGACGCACCATCGCAGGCCTAGAGAGCTGACGACAAGTCCGAGTACGTGGTATGCCCGCGATCACGCCTGTTCTTCCATGTCACCGTCACACCACCGTCCCCGTACGCTGAGACAGTGCAGGCGTACGGCGACGGTGGCCATCCCGACTGAATCACCCGTGTTCGTACGCCTACGACGCGGCAGCGTACGAATGCGGGTGATCAACCGCCGATAGCCCCGTTCCCCGTACACTGACCGCAACTCAGCGTACGGGGAACGGGGGTTGCCGCCGCCAGAGGAAACAACAAGGGGAACTAGGTCGTCGGGCCCGGTTCCTGATGGGTGACCTAGTTGGTACTGAGGGTCAGTGGGTCAGTGGTGGATCGCGCCGGAGATCTCGTGCTCGAGCGCGATGAACTGCGGGGTGTTGCGCACCGCGTCGATATCCTCGGGGTGGTCGGGGTCACGCGGCACGGTCACCGGCACGTCCATCTTGACGGTGCCGGGGTGGGCGGTCATCACGATCACGCGCGTGCCGAGGAAGATCGCCTCGTCGACGCTGTGGGTGATGAAGAACACGGTCTTGCGCTTCTCCTGCCAGATGCGGCGCAGCTCCACCTGCAGGTTCTCGCGGGTCAACGCGTCGAGCGCGCCGAACGGCTCGTCCATGAGGATGAGGTCGGGATCGGTGGCGAGCACGCGCGCGATCTGCGCACGTTGCTGCATGCCTCCGGACAGCTCGTACGGGCGGCGATCTGCCGCGTCGGACAGACCCACCATCTCGAGGTACTCGTCGGCGATGCGTTCGCGACGCGCGCGATCCACGCCCTGCACCTTCATGCCGAACTCCACGTTCCGACGCACGTTGAGCCACGGGTACAGCTGCGGCTTCTGGAACACCACGCCGCGCTTGGCGTCGGGGCGTTCGATGCGCCGACCGTTGATGAGCAGCTCGCCCTCCGTGGGCTTCTCGAATCCGGCGAGCATGCTCAGCAATGTGGTCTTGCCGCACCCCGACTGGCCGACCACGCAGATGAAATCGTGATTGGCGATGGTCAGGTTGATGTCATGCAATGCGGTGACCTTCTCGCCCCGTTCGGTGTCGAAGGTCTTGGTGACGTGGCGGATGACCACGCCGCCCTGATCGCCCGTGTTCTCCGTACCGGTTGTCGATGTAACGGTCATCGCCTCAGTTCTCCTTGGCGACCTGCTCGATCGCGTCGGCGTAGAGCGCGGAGTCGTAGCTGTCGCCCACCGCGTCGATGCCGTTCTGCTGCTTGAGGAATTCGGCGGTCTTCTTGAAGGTCGCCGGCAGGTCGTCCGCGAAGGTCTTGGCCTGTTCGCTCGCGTCCGGGTACTCGTATCCGGCGAGCTGCTGCTTGACCTGATCCGGGTCGATGCCCAGCTGGGAGGCGATGGAGTCGATGGCCTTGCCATCCTTGGCGGCGACCTGCTTGATGGCGTGATTCTCCACGGCGGTCCAGGTCTCCAGCACGGACGGGTTGGTCTTGATGAAGTCGGTCGCAGCCACTTCGAGATC
The DNA here is from genome assembly GCF_006454495.1 of Bifidobacterium sp. UTCIF-38. Taxonomy (NCBI): domain Bacteria; kingdom Bacillati; phylum Actinomycetota; class Actinomycetes; order Bifidobacteriales; family Bifidobacteriaceae; genus Bifidobacterium; species Bifidobacterium sp. UTCIF-38. The sequence goes on from NZ_JFAL01000028.1 coordinate 65,330, forward strand.
ATAGGTGGGCGCGCCCAGCTTGGCGGTTTCGGCGCTGGAGGTGACGGGCTTCGCGCCGGCCTTCTTGAGTTCGCTCTGCACCGGATCCCACACCCATGCGGCGTCGATCTCGCCGCGCTGCCATGCGGCGGGGATCTTGTCCGGATCGAGGTTGATGAGTTTGACGTCCGATTCGCTCAATCCCTCGTTCTGCAGCGCGGAAAGCAGCGAGAAGTGCGAGGTGGAGCCGAACGGCACGGCCACCGTCTTGCCTTTGAGATCCTTGACGGACGTGATGCCGTCCTTGGCGACGAGCGATTCGGCCTCGCCGATCACGTCGTTGATCCACACGGCCTGCACCGGCAGGTTCAGCGGCGCGCTGGCGGCCTTGACCGTCGGGCTGGAGCCGAGCAGCGCGATGTCGAGCGACTTGGCGCCGAACGCCTGCAATGTATCCGCGCCGGAGTTGAACTGGCTCCATTCGACCTTGGCCTTCGGCAGGCAGGCTTCGAGCAGCTTCTGATCCTTGACCACCAGATCGGCGTTCGGAATGGCCTGCCAGCCGATGCGCAGCGTTCCGGTGAAGTCGGTGTTCTCCTTGGTCACACAGGAGCTGGATGCATTGCTCGCGCCAGTATTGCCGGCCACCTGATCGGCGGTCTGCATCTGACCGCAGGCCGCGACCGATGCGACGGCCGCGACGGTAGCCACCAGTGCGAGTGCGCGCTTCGCCCAACCGGAACGCTTGAGATCGATAGACATGATATGGTTTCCCCTTCTATTGTTTTCGGATAAGTCGTTGTTTCACGTGAAACATCCCACGTGTTGTGATTCGCGGACGGCCCCCACCGTCCGCGTCACCACTCCCCCCGGAATCACTCCTTGCCGACCCACGGCGTGAGCGCGTGGATCACCAGCTGCAGGATGCCGTCGAGTACGAGCGCCGCGATGCCGATCACGATGATGCAGGCGATGGTCAGCGGCGTGTTCATCTCCGTGCCGGACAGGTAGGCGAGCGCGCCGATGCCCGGGATGCCGTTGTTAAGCTCGGCGGCCACGACCGTGGTCCACGCGAAGCCGACAGCGAGACGGATGCCGTTGAGCACGCTGGGCAGGGCGCTCGGCAGGACCACCAGCGACAGCAGCTGCAGTCGCGAGGAGCCCAGCGATAGCGCGGAGTTGATGCGGTCCTTGCTCACGCCCTTGATGCCGTCGATGGTGGCGAGCACGATCGGCGGGAAGGCGGCGAGGAACAGCAGCCAGATCTTGGTGGTGTCGCCGATGCCGAACCATACGATGAGCAGGCCGATGTAGCCGAGCGGAGGCAAGGCGCGCACGAAGTTGATGTACGGCATGACCACGCGGCTGAGCCACGTGACGCTCGACAGCAGGAAGCCGACCAGCACGCCGGCGACGATGGCGAAGCCGAGTCCGACGCCGATGCGTTCGAGGCTCATCAGCAGATGCTGCCACAGGAAGTACTGCTGCACGCCGCAGACGATACGCGTCGATCCGGCGGCGATCGGATTGCAGGTGTTGGCCTTGATGAAGGCATTCCACACAGCACCCGGGCTCGGCAGGTACAGCGGGTTGATGAGCTTGGTAGCGGTGACCGCCCACCAGACGGCCACGAAGCCGACCAGCGAAATCAGCGCCTGCAGCCTGTTGACCGGAATGCGCCTGCGGATGACTTCGGGGCCCTGATTCGGCCCCGGCGCCACGCGCCTGGTCACAGGACGCGTCCACGTCTTCACTCGTTCGATGCCTATTGCCGCAGTCATGCTTGCTTTCCCCCGTGTCCGGCCGGGTCGCGACTGTGACTGTCCGTCACGCTGGCCGAGACCCTTATTGCTGTGAAAATCATTGGGCCCGCAACCAGAACAACAAGTAGCTACGGTCTTGTGGATTTGCGTGCCGCCGCCCATACAACGGGATCGGCACACGAACGTTCCGTGCTGAATGCGACGGCGTCTGCACGCCGTGACCTCTTGAACGGAACCTCTGTGCTCAACAGTAACCGGTGCAATCGGCCCGCAGGCCCCAAAAAACGAAAATCGCTTATAGACGCTTCCTATGACCGTTTAACGAACCGCATAACCCCGCCATTCCGGGCTTTCCGCACCGTTTCGTCTCACTGGATCGCCATGCTTATACTTCGGCCATCGGCCTCGTTGGGAGGGCCGCATACGTCTCGTCGACGACGATGAATGCCGACGTGAATCAGGGGGAATACAACACTATGGGCAATCCGACCGTGAACGACCCGACCGGACAGGAAGTGGCGCGACTGCATCAGGAGTACGTGCTCCAGCCGTGGGCGAAGCAAGGCGGGCCGGTCATCGCGGTCAAGCGCGCCGAGGGCATCTACTTCTGGGATTACGACGGTAAGCGCTACGCGGACATGAGTTCGCAGATGGTCTGTTCGAATCTGGGCCATCAGAATCAGGTGGTGGTGGAGGCGATCAGGAAGCAGGCGGAGGAGCTGTGCTACATCGCCCCGAGCTTCGCGGTCAAGCCGCGCGGCGAACTGGCCCGCCTGCTGGTGAGGATCGCCGGCGAGGATCACTTCCAGCGCGTGTTCTTCACGCTGGGCGGCTCCGATTCCAATGAGAACGCGATTGAGATCGCCCGCTTCTATACCGGCCGGCCGAAGATCCTCTCCTGCTATCGCTCCTACCACGGATCCACGTTGGGATCGGCGTTCGCCAGCGGCGACTGGCGCAGGTTCGCCTATGAGGTGGGCGGTGCGGCTCCGAGCTTCGTTCACTTCCTCAACCCGTCCGTCTACGAGGACGGGTTCGATCGCACGCCCGAGGATGAGGCGCGATGCACCCGTCAGTATCTGCACCAGCTGGAGGAGCAGATCGCCTACGAGGGGCCGGAGACCATCGCCGCGATCCTCATGGAGTCGATCGTGGGCGCCAACGGTGTGCTCGTGCCGCCGAAGGGCTATATGGAGGGCGTGGCGGAACTGTGCCACAGGAACGGAATTCTGCTCATCTGTGACGAGGTGATGGCCGGGTTCGCGCGTTCGGGCAAGATGTTCACCTGGCAGAACTTCGATCTGGTGCCGGACCTCGTCACCTTCGCCAAGGGCGTCACCGGCGCCACGGTGCCGTTGGGCGGTGTGATCGCGAGCAAGGCGATCTCCGAGTTCTTCGAAACCCACCCGCTGCCGTGCGGTCTGACCTACTCCGGTCATCCATTGGCCTGCGCGGCCGGTCTGGCCGCCACCCAGTACTATCTGGATCACGACGTATGCGCCCATGTCAGGCAGTTGGAGAGCGTGCTCAAGCCGACGTTGGAGGGCTTCGCACGCCGTCACGCCTGCGTAGGCGAGGCGCGATGCATCGGCCTGTTCGCCGCACTCACATTGGTCGTGAACAAGGAGACCCGCGAGCTGATGGCCCCGTACCATACGTCCAACGGACGCATGCCGGCCATCTTCGCCAAGTTGCGGGAACGGGGATTCTATACGTTCGGCCGCGAATCGAACCTCAACGTCTGCCCGCCGCTGATCATCACCGAGGAGGAGCTGCGCGAACAGCTCGACATCCTCGACAACGTGCTCACCTGGGCCGACGAAGAGTTCTGCAAGTAGGGTCAAATCCACTAGCCACCATCACCGTACGCTGAGATGACGCAGGCGTACGGTGACGGTGGCTATTCCGACTGAATCACCCGTATTCGTACGCCTACGACGCGGCAGCGTACGAATACGGGTGATTATCCGTTGATACTCCCATTCCCCGTACACTGACCGACACTCAGCGTACGGGGAACGGGGTTTGGGGGTCCGGGGACCGGAACTCCAAGGGCCGAGACCTCCAAGGACCGGATACCGGCAGGAACCCCGGCCGGAACCCACAGGCAGGAACCTACAGACAAGGCCCCGGCAGGTTCCTACAGGCTCATCTACAGGGTGTAGGTGATCTTGGGGCCGCCGGACTTGCCGAAGAGGCCGCCGTCGGACTTGCGGGCGGCGCTCAGGTTCTTGATGTCGTCCTTGTCGAGGCGGACCATGCAGAAATCGGCGTGGTCGGGGGCGGCATCGGTCCGGTCGGAACCGTCGGATCCGTCGGCGGAACCGTTGGATCCGTCACCACCGTCTTTGCCGGAATCACCCTTCCCACCGGCCTTCCCATCCCCGCCGAACTCGTCGTCATCCGTGCCGGTGAGCGACTGCTTGTTCGGGTCGACGCCGTCGACGGTGGTCACCTTGAGCACGTCGTCATGCGCACCGGGCACACGGAACGTGGTCACGTCGATCGGCACGATCGACTCCTCTTCCGGCTTCGGCACCTGCGGCACCCACGAGTAGGGCGCCCTATAGGCGCGGTAGACCATGTTGGTGGCGAATCCGGGCGCGAACTCCTTGAAATACGGGCTGATGTACTCCCACACGATCCGATGGTCGGGCGTCACCTCGATCAGGCGGCCGTCGGAGCCCTCGGTGATCAGCGTGTTGCCGTTCTCGAGCCTTTGAGCCGACGAGATGAACGACGAGTAGAACTTGGATCCGTCGGAGAACGGCATGAATCCGGCCTCGACCGGCGTGTACTGCCAGACGATCTCCAACGTGACCGGGTTGATCTCGAGCACGCGCGAGTAATCGCGGTGCACGGCGCTCACGCCGTCCGGGGCGATGGCGTTGGGCGCGTCGTAGCCGGCCGCGCCGCCGTTGTCGAAGACGAGCAGATCGCCCGCGCCCGGCAGTCCGCGCGGAATCAGGTGGAGGTGATGCTGGCCGATGATCGGGCCGATCTTCTTCACGGCCTCGTTCTCGGCGAAGTCCGGACCGAGCTTCCACACGATCTTGCCGGTCTGCTTGTCGATGATGGCGAGGATGTTCGCGTTGCGTGCGTCGAAGAGGATGTTCTCCGGGGCGAATCGCAAGTCACCGCGGTCGAACCACTTGTTGGGGCCGAGCGTGGAGATGCAGTTGACGTGCAGCCAGTCGCCGCCCGCCTCGCCGCGCATCGCGGGGTTGGCGTACAGGGACTTGCGCGCCGCCTCGGAGAATCCGAACTCCTCGAAGTGGTCGGCCGCGCGCCACTCCCAGACGACCTCGCCCTCCCAGGTGACCTCGATGATCTTGTCGTCGATGAGCAGCTGGTTGGTGATTTCCGGGTGGTACGAGTTCTCGTGCGTGAGGATCAGCGTGTTGCCGGAGTCGGTCTTCGGGTCGAGTCCGGGCGCGTAGTAGCCGGTGGGCGATCCCTCACGTTCGAAGTCGTGGTGCTGACGGGCCATGTAGCGCGGTTCGCGGCCTTCGTCGTGGACGAGTTCGGTGTGATCCCACTTCCATTCGACCTTGCCGTCCCACGAGACCTGCAGCAGGTCGAGCTGGTCCTGATAGGCCGCCGATCCGCCGCGAGCGCCCGACGAGCCGAACACGGAACCGCCGGGCAGCAGCTTGTTCGGGAATCCGGCGAGTCCTGCCCAGCGGTTCACCTCCCGTCCGTTCATGTCGATAAGGAGCGCGCCCTTGGGGGTCGGGAACAGCGTGTAGCCGTTCCATGCCGCGTCCTTGTCGTAGATGGTGACGCCGGTCGGGTAGATGGTGGGATAGCCCATGGGTGATGTGTCCTCCTAGTTGATGGGGTGGCTGGTGAGTGAAAGGGCGGAGATGGTTCGTAATGCTGACGAATTGACTACCCCTCAGACCCGCTTCGCGGGCCAGCTCCCCTGACAAGGGGAGCCGAAACACGAGGCGGAATTCTGAGGTTTCAGGATGCCTTGACGACTTCGCGCGTGCGCAGGAAGTGGTCGTAGACGCGGCTCTTGTATGCGGCGAACTCGTTGCTGCCGCGGTCGCGATGCTCGCCGAGATCGACGTCGATGATCTCCTCGATGCGCCCGGGGCGGGTCGACATGACGACGATGCGGTCGGCCAGATACACGGCCTCCTCGATATCGTGCGTGACCATGATCATCGTGTTGTGCTGCTGCTTGCGAATGTGCAGAAGCTCGTCCTGCAGTTCGATCTTGGTCAGAGCGTCGAGCGCGCCGAACGGCTCGTCGAGCAGCAGGATCTCCGGATCGGTGGCGAGCGCCCTGGCGATGGCCGCGCGCTGGGACATGCCGCCGGACAGCTGGCTCGGGTAGGCGTCCTTGAAGTCGCCGAGTTTGACGAGGTTCAGCAGATGGTCGGAGATGCGCTGCCGTTCGGCCTTGGGTCGCCCCTTCAGACCGAACTGCACGTTGTTCTCGATGCTCATCCACGGGAAGAGGCGATGCTCCTGAAAGATCATGCACCGGTCGGTGCCCGGCTTGGTGATCTCGTGGCCGTTCAATTCACAGCGGCCGGCGGTCGGCTGTTCGAGGCCGGCGATGATCTTGAGCAGGGTCGATTTGCCGCAGCCGGAGTGGCCGACGATGACGAGCAGTTCGCCGTCGCGCACCTCCAGGTTGATGCCGTCGAGCACGGTGATCGGCTTGCCCTTGACGACGAAGCTCTTGCCCAGTCCTTCGATATCCAAGTCCACGGTCATGCTGTTGCCTTTCTAATCGTTTCCCACGGGGTGACGGCCCGCGAGATCGCGGAGAGCACCACGTCCATCAGCACGCCGGCCACGGCGATGACGATCATGCCGGCGAATACGATCGAGTAATCCATGAGGCTGCGCGCATCGTTGATGCGGAAGCCGATGCCGGAGCTGGCCGCGATCATCTCGGAACCGACGACGGCCATCCAGGAGATGCCGAGGGCCAGTTTGAGTCCGACGAAGATCGACGGCAGGGCGCCCGGCAGGTAGATCTCGCGGAAGAGACGCCACCGCGAGAGCTGGTACATGTTGCCGACCTCGACGAGCTTGCGGTCGACGCGCGTGATGCCGTCGATCGTGTTCATGAGGATCGGGAAGAACGCGGCGAGGAAGATGACGGCCACCTTGGAGCCTTCGCCGATGCCGAACCACATGACCAGCAGCGGCACCCAGGCCATCATCGGAATCTGGCGGATCGCCTTGAACGCGAGCATGAAGAAGCGGTTCGCGGACAGGCTCATGCCCATGATCACGCCGAAGAAGATGCCGAACACGGCGGCCAGTCCGTAGCCCTTGAGGATGCGGCTGATGCTGATCGCAAGGTCGCCCTTGAACGTGCCGGAGGTGAGCTGACCGACGATCGTGTCGGCCACCGAGGAGATCGTCGGCAGCACGAGCGTGGAGATCAGCCCGGAGGCGGTCGCCACATGCCAGACGACGAACACGCCGATCGGCAGCAACACGAGGAAGACCACGTCGAGGACACGCTTGGCGACGCCCAGCGACTGGATGCGCGAGGTGAGGGAGGCGGCGGTCGAAGCGGACGATTCGTCGGCCGAGTCATCGGCGACGGACGCGATCTCCTTGCGATTCAGCACGTTCAGCCAGGCGCGTAGGCGGTTGCGGCCGACGGTCACGGCGACGGCGAACAGCACGTAGCCGACGAGCAGCGCGATCGCCGCGAAAGCCGTGTTCGCGCGGTTCCGTGCGGCCGCATCGGCGGAGGCACCGGTCGCCCCGGCTGCCTGTTCGTCGACGACGCCGGCGACGGCGGACGCGGCATCCTTCTTCGCGTCGGCCACGCCCTTGTCCTGCTCGTATTCCTCGATGGCCTGCTTGAGCGGAGCCGGATCAGCCCACGCCTGCACGTCGATCGGATTGGCGATGAGCTTGTTGTCGAGTTCGAACTGCTGCACCTGCTTCATCGAGTCGATGAGCGCGGGCGTGAGCGTCACCGGGTGGCCGACCTTCGGATCGTCGACGGCGGTGGCCTCGACGACGTTGAGCGGATTGCCGGATCGCTGCGCGGACAGCTTGTTGAACGCGTCCGGATCCTTGACGATGTCGTCCTTGGCCTTGAGCAGCGCCTTGATGACCGCTGCGGACACGTCCGGATGCTGCTTGGCGAAGTCGGTGCGTCCGATGAGCACGGTCGGCTCGTAGAAGATCTTGCGATCGGCCTTGATGCCGCTGTGGATGACCCTTGCCTTGCCCTCATCGACCAGCTGCTGCTCCTGTCCGGCGGAGACGACGGCCGCGTCGATGCCGTTGGTGGCGAGCGTCGACAGGCCGCTCGGCAGATCGGTGTTGACCGCTTCGATGTCGGAGAACTTCAGGCCGCCCTGCTGCAGCACCTTGATCAGGTACATCTGCGGGGTGGCGCCGCGCATATAGGCGACCTTCTTGCCCTTCAAGTCCTTGATCGACTTGATCCCGGACTTGGTGGAGGCGACGAGTCGCCAGCCGGAGTTGTATTCGGTCACGGCCAGGAGCGTCGTGTCGATGCCCTTGGACTTGCCGAGGATGCCGGCGAATCCGGCGTAGTCGACGTAGTCGAGGTCGCCGCCGGTCAGCGCCTCGTGCAGCGCGGGCGCGGCACCGACGAAGCCGGTGCCGGTGGCCTTGTAGCCGAGGGGCTTCAGGTACTCGTCGAGATAGCCCTTCTCCAGGGCGACGCCGAGCACGCCGTTGTTCCAGTTGGTGCCGGACGACGGGTAGCCGAATCGCAGGGTCTTGAGACCGGTCGATTCGTCGGCGTGGGCCGGCTGCACTCCGAACGCGCCGGAGACGAGGATCGTCAGGACGGTGAGCATCGCGGCGACGATCGCCCGGATGCGGCCGGCCGTCGCTGACGAATCGGATATGGATGATGTACGAGTACGCAAGTTGAAGCCCCCATTCACGTGTGCTCCGCGGCGTCGCTTTCTTCCCCTGCCATCGCCCTGTCGTTTCCCCCGGGCGATGGAGGCGCTTTCGCGGATACCGGCGACGTTACCGCAATCATCGGCGCGCCGAGGCGGCTTCATTGAAGACGTTGCTTATGACGGGCTATACGCACGTCATTCGCACGTCACTCGCACATCACTCGTGCAACGGCTGCTTGCGATCAGGGTAGAGCTGCTCGGCCAGGTGGTTGACGGCGCGCGGCACCTCGCCGAAGCCGGCGGAAATGAGCTTGACCTTGCCCGGATAGTTGACCGCGTCGCCGACGCCGTAGATGCGTGGCACCTCGGTCTCCAGATACTCGTTGACCTCCAGATCGCCGCGCTTGACCGGCAATCCCCATTCCTTGAGCAGATGGTTGTCGGAGGTGAAGCCGTAGTTGACGAGCAGCGCGTCCACGTCGAGATCAAGCGTCTCGTCGCTCTTGATCTTGGCGAGTTCGATGTGCAGGCCGTCGCCGTCGGGCACGCCGGTCACGGACGTGAACTTGTACGGCGTGAGGATCGCGACGGTCGATTCCTTCAGTCGCGCGACGCTCGATTCGAGCGCGCGGAAGTTGTCGCGACGGTGGATGAGCACGACCTTGCCGGCGATGCGCTCCAGTTCGAGCGCCCAGTCGATGGCCGCGTCGCCGCCGCCCGCCACGGCGACGGTCTTGCCGGCGAAATCGGCCAGATGCTTGACGAAGTAGAAGACCCCATGGCCGTCGAGTCGCTCGCGATCGTAGTCGATGGCGAGCGGGCGCGGCGTGAACGCGCCGGAGCCGATCGCCACGATCACCGAGCGCGTGCGGATCTCGCGCGCGGGCGTGGTCAGCGTGAACGTGCCGTCGGCGAGCTGCTCGAGGCCACGCACCTCCTCGTTGGTATATACGGTGATGCGTTCGGGGAACGTGTCGATCTGCTTCTTCAGGTTGCTGACGAGTTCGGCGCCGGTGCCGGAGACGAATCCGGCGATATCGTGGATCGGCTTCTCCGGGTAGAGGGCCGCGACCTGACCGCCGAGCTCGGGCAGGCTGTCGACGAGCGTGACGTCGAGATTGCGCATGGCCGAGTAGAACGCGGCGAACATGCCGACCGGCCCACCGCCGATCACGGTCACGTCCGTGATGGCGGGCGCCCCGGCGTTCTCTGCCTCGGTCTGCTCGATAGTGGTTGCTTCGCTCATGTGGTTTCCCCCCAATGTATCCGTATTGATGTTCATGACCCCATGCCGGTCTCCCCGCACCGCCACCACCTCGGCTCCCCTTGTCAGGGAAGCTGGCCCGCGAAGCGGGACTGAGGGGTAGTCAATACGATGCCGGTCTCCCGTGGCCCCGATGACCGGCCGTCGGATCATATAGGCGTCAGTATACGGATCGACGCCGGTGACACGAAGTGCGGCCACAATCCGCAAAACGGCGGAATTCCAACGATTGATAACGGATGACAACTAGAACCATCAACCAACCTCGGACCCGCATGTTTCACGTGAAACATGCGAGAAACGGCGAAATCGCAACGGTTTCACGCCACCCCGACCCTGTAAAACCCACGAATCCCCGTTTTGACACCGCAATCCGGCGTTTGTAGGCTCCCGACTCAACAGGGGTTCAACCACTCGAATTGGGGGCAGCATGAGCTACATCGCCACATGGGCGGACCAGAAGCTCAACGGCAACGAGATCGCCAAGCTCAAGGAGGACGGCCTTGACGTGTTCAAGGACCTCCCCGAGCTGGTGAAGAAGCCGTTCTCGGAAATCGACCCGAGCTATTTCATGTACTTCAAGTACGCGGGTCTGACGGTCCAGAAGCCGCAGACCGACGGATACTTCATGATGCGCATCAAGATCCCGGGCGGCCGCGTCACGGTCAAGCAGGCCGACCACATCGCCTGGATCGGCGAGAAGTACGGTCACGGCATCATCGACCTGACCACGCGTCAGGCGGTGCAGTACCACTGGATCCCGTTCGCGGAGCTCGTCGACATCTTCGCCGGCATCACGAACGTGGGACTGACGACGGTGGGCGCCGAGGGCGATATCACCCGCAACATCGTCGACAACACGCTCTCCGGCATCGACCCGGACGAGCTGTTCGACACGCGCCAGACCGTGATGGACGTCTACCACCGCTTCCAGGGCAACTACGACTACTCGAACCTGCCGCGCAAATTCAAGATCTCGATCAGCAGCAACGTGTACAACTCGGCTGACGCGCAGATCAACGACGTGGCGTTCACGCCCGCCACCAAGCGCATCGGACGCCACACCGTCAAGGGCTTCAACGTGTTCGTCGGCGGCGGTCTCAGCATGAAGCCGTACCTCGCGCAGCAGCTCAACATCTTCGTCACCCCCGATCGCGTGGCCGACGTGGCCGAGGTGATCTGCCAGGTCTACCGCGACTACGGCTACCGCCGCAGCCGCTCCAAGGCGCGACTGAAGTTCCTCGTGGCCGACTGGGGCGCCGAGCAGTTCGAGGACAAGGTGCGCGAATCCCTGCCCGACCTGCAGACCAAGGGTCGCAGCAAGGTCAAGGGCTGGAACAGCGGCAACGCGCTCGGCGTGCATCGCCAGAAGCAGGACGGCTACTACTACGTGGGCGTCTCCGTGCCGTCCGGCCGTATCACCGCGGACGACTTCCGCGCACTGACCGACGTGGCCCGCAACTACGGACGCGACGAGATCCGCTTCGATCACTGCCAGAACATGATCATCCCGTGGATCCCGGAGGACAAGCTCGCCGAGGTCGAGGCTCTGCCGATCTTCGAGCGCTTCTCGATCCACCCGCATCTCTTGGCCGACTACGGCAACACCTGCACGGGCGCCGAGTACTGCAACCTCGCGAACGCGCACACGAAGACCGTGTTCAAGCCGCTGATCGAGAACCTCGACAAGCGCTTCGCGTTCGACACCCCCATCAACGTGACGATGACCGGCTGCGGCAGCAACTGCGCCCACCGTTCCATCGCCGACATCGGTATCGAGGGCGTGCACGCGCGCACCCCCGACCGTCAGCATGTGGAGGGCTACAAGCTCTCCGTAGGTGGCAGCCTCCTTGGCGAGGGCCACTTCAACGAGCCGCTCAAGGGAGTGTTCTCCAAGGAGCAGCTCGCCGACGCGGTCGCGTCGATCCTGACCGACTATCAGGACAACCACGTGGGAACCGAAACGTTCTATGACTACTACAACCGTCAGGGAACCGATCATTTCCAGGAAACCCTCAACCAATTCATCGAAACCCTACCGGAGGTACTGAAGTGAGCACCAAGATCATCTACACCAGCGCGACTGGCAACACCAAGGAAGCCGTCGAGATCCTGCAGGAGGCGCTGGAGGATCTGGGCCAGGACGTCGAGGTCATCGACGCGGAGGACGGCGTGGAGGTCGACGAGTTCTTCGACGGCGCCGACAACTACGTCATCGCCAGCTGGTCCGACGGCGCGAACGGCGAGGTCCCCGGCGGCATCGTCGACTTCTACGACGATCTGGACGGCGCCGACCTGTCCGGCAAGAAGGTCGCGGTCATCGGCACCGGTGACACCAGCTACCCGCACTTCTGCGCGGCGGTCGACTTCTTCGAGAAGCTCGTCACCGACGACGGCGCGGAACTGGCCGCACCGAGCGTCAAGATCGAGCTCGCTCCCGACGACGACGCGATCAAGCGTCTGAAGGATCTGGCGAAGACCCTCGCCGCCTGAGCAATCACACCGAACCACCCCAAAGGAAGCACCGACACCATGACCACCGGTTATCTCTACGTACTGCATGGCCGCCGCGGCAAGATCCCCGAGTCGAATCTCGAACTGCTCGCCGGATTCATCGCCGACGAGGGCCAGCTCGGCCGCATCTCGTTCCTCGAGGGCGACGAGCAGACCCTGGAGGACGGCATCACCGACCTGCAGTCGCAGCCCGGAGTCGACCATCTGGTCATCGTGCCGGTGCTCCTCTATTCGGCCACGCACATGCGCTGGGACATTCCGGAGCGCTCGGCCAAGGTGCTCGACCCCGCGATCAAGGTCACGGTGACCGAACCGCTGGCCGAGACGGAGGCGGTCGAACGCTATCTGGAGCGTACGCTCGGCGCGGCCGTACAGGCGTTCCCGAACCGTCGCGTGCTGCTCATCGCACACGGCACGCCCCACTTCCCCGAGCCGTTCGAGCAGCTGCAGGCGCTCGCCGCGCGGGTGGGGAAGGCGATCGGCGTCGAGATCGTGCCCACGAACCATGTGGGCCACCCGAAGATCGAGGAGACGCTGGTGGACGAGCACGGCCCGTTCATCGTCGAGCGCCTGTTCCTGACGGACGGGCGACTCGCCGCCAAGATGAAGGCGCGCGTCCAGGCGATCGAATCCGGGGACATCTTCCTGCCCACGCTGGAGGACGACCCGGTCATCATCAACGCGATTCGCGAGCGCCTCACGCAAGCCGGCGTGTGATTGTTGCGTCGCTGACAGCTCCCCTCGTCAGAGAGGAGCCAAGCTATGCGGTTCCGGGCATCCGTACGATGTGCGCGCCGAGCGCTTCGACGATGTCGTGATGGTGGGTGGAGATGAGGACCGTCTTGCCGGCCTCGACGTAGGCCTTGAGGACGCGCACGACCAGCGCGGTGTTCTCCGAGTCGAGGCTGTCGGTCGGCTCGTCGAGCACCATGAGATCAGGGTTCAGCGACATCACACAGGCGACGGCGACGCGCTTCGCTCAACGCCAACTTCGGACCGCGGTCCATTCTTCATCGATGCCCAACATCTCGTTTTCCTACGTGCGATTTGCGTTGATGCCGAGACCTCCGATGTAATGCAGATCGTCGATCCGGTATTCCTCTGTCGACAGACGGGGAATACACTTTCACATCGAGCGCAGCAAGCAAACTAGTGTAAACACTACTAGTATCTCGCGCCGTAAATTCGTTGATGAATTGACCACCCCTCAGACCCGCTTCGCGGGCTAGCTCGTCCTGCAGCTATGGACGCACTACGCGCGCAGCCGACTGACTTGTCTGTCGGCTGCGCGCGTTGCCTACACACAGCTCCGCTGTTTGCTTCACGGCAACGTCCCGTCAGAGGGGGGGCCGATACCACTCAAACAATTGCAAGACAGACCGCTAGACACTCGGCCGCGCCACCACAGACCGACTCAATTGCGTCGTCCGGCCGTGCCGCCTCGGCCATGTCGCCCGCCCGCATCCCCTCAGCCATGCCTCCCGGCTGCGCCTCCTGCGGTGCCACTCAACGCATTTTTCGGCGGTTTTGGCGTTGAGTGGCACGACGATGCGTCATTGCCGCCTCACCGTCTTTTTGACGTGTTGTCAAAACGGCCATTTTCCAACGATTCCACAACAACCGGTATCGCAAGGACTGTCCCTGCCGCCGATGCGTCTGCCACTCAACGCTGAAAATCGCCGGAATCGCGTTGAGTGGCACGGTTTTCTGCCACCCGACGAACATCAACCGATTGACCTGCGTTGAGCGGCAGACTCGTCACGCATCCATCCCCGATCCACCTCGTTCGCCGATCGGATCCTACGGGATCGAACGTTTTCTCCGCTTCCCCCACCTCTCAACGCCGGCCCCTATAGGATCGGACGTTTTCACAACCCCGCAAGCCACCATAACGTCGGATCCTACGGGATCGGACACGATGAGGCGGGAAATGTGGGTTATCGTGGTGATCCTATGGGGTCGGGCGTAATGAGCTCAGACCGGACTAGGCACTCAGGCCGGACTTGTTTACCAAGTGGATAGTTGACGCGACCTATGTTCTGCGCCGTAAATTCATCAACGAATTTACGGCGCAGAACACTAGCACAATAGTACATGTGATAATATTGTTAAGCATCAAACTTAAATAAACGGACCGACAAGGAGATCGATCTAAATGACATTTAGAAAAACTGCCGCTATCATTTTGACAATTATTCTCTCGGCAAACATATCACCACTTGCATACTCACAAGAAAACAGAACCAGCACACACTCTATAAAATATTCATATTCATCAAATCCACATGATATCATAATAAAAACCGATGGAATTAGCATTAGCGGAAGATTTTACACAATTAAAGAGTTTGAATCCTTACTCAATAAGGAGCGATTCCTTCAAGGTTACGCAACAGCGACGGCAATGTAGATTTAAGTAAGTTTAAAGATAAGGTCAAAGGTAAAAACGCCTATAGAGAGAAGGGCGGATGGACCATAGACAAAGACACAGCAGGGCATGGCGGAAGAAAGTGGAAGCTAAAGAACAAAAACGGCAATAGAATTGCCTCACTAGGCAGCAATGGCGAAGTATTAGGGAAGTAGTCGAATATGTACGAAGACGTTGACTTTCTACAACAATCAAGTCAATATTATTTCATTGATTACATACCATACGATACCAATGATCCATCCTTCCTAGAATTGGAAGAATATTTTGAAAATACATATATTGGCTTATTTGCAGAAAAGATTTCTAGTATACTGCTTAAAATAATGTACTATACACCTTGTCAAGTCTATTTGGCAAGACCCGAAAATCCTTCAGCAGATTACGAATACGATAGAAACATAAGATCTTATCCACCAGAAAAAATGGATTCAGCCATCAAGAAAGTCATCATTGATGACTTCACATCACTTCAAGTGTTACTCGATTCACCACGAGTACTCATCAGTGTTTGTGGCGGTTTCTCCGTAACTTTTTACGGCCTCAAGAAAGAAATGGACCTATTCAACGTATGCAATCAGTTGGTAACCCAAGAAGGTCTTTTCCTAAAATATGGCACTGACAACAATACGAAATAGGTTTTCGTCCGCGCACATGCTGTAATCCGACACGCTTTCGCCTGCACTTCGGCGCGCTCAGCCCATCCGTACGATGTGCGCGCCGAGCGCTTCGACGATGTCGTGGTGGTGGGTGGAGATGAGGACCGTCTTGCCGGCCTCGACGTAGGCCTTGAGGACACGCACGACCAGCGCGGTGTTCTCCACGTCGAGGCCGTCGGTCGGCTCGTCGAGCACCATGAGATCAGGGTTCAGCGACATCACACAGGCGACGGCGACGCGCTTCTTCTCCCCGCCGGAGAGGCGGTAGGGCGCGCGATCGACGAATCGTTCCAGGTCGAACAGCCGGATGATGTCATTCACGCGACGTTCGACCTCCGCATCCGGTAGACCCATCTGCGTCGGACCGAACGCGATCTCCTCCCCCACCGATGGGCAGAACAGCTGCGTATCGGAGTTCTGGAACACGAAACCGATGCACTGGTGCAGCGCCTTGGCGAATCGGCTGTTGCGCTTTTCGACCTCGACTCGCGTGACGGGCGTGCCGCCGAAGCGGTATTCGCCGGCGGTCGGGAATTCAAGCGCGTTGATGATGCGCATCACCGTGGTCTTGCCGATACCGTTGGGCCCCAGCAGTGCGACGCACTCGCCGCGATTGACCGTCAAATTGAAGTCGTTGAGGACGGCGCGACGGCCGCTCGCACCGGCATCACCTGCGACGTCGCGGTACGCGAAGCAGACATGCGACAACTCGACTAACGGATCCCCGTCAAACATCATTCCTCCAGTCTAAGATCCCACCACCTCTGGCTCCCCTTGTCAGGGGAGCTGGCCTGCGAAGCAGGTCTGAGGGGTAGTCCGTTCATCGATGGATTGCCGGTGCGGAATGCCCTTTATCCGCAGTAGACGGCGAACGCGATCATCGCCGCGATGACGAGCGCGTAGATCGCGTTGGGTACGGTGACGAGCGGATCGCGGCGCACATGGTAGTGGCCGTCGAAGCCGCGGCAGACCATCGCCTCAGCCATCTGCTTCGCCTGTGTATTGGCACGCAGGAACAGCGCGCCCATCACGCGGCCCGCGGACATGAGCTTGTGCGAGTCGCGGCCGACGCTGCGCAGTCTCAGCGCGTCGAGCAGGGAGACCATCGACCGACCGAGGATGTCGATGAACTGCACGGTCACATCGCACACGTAGATCACCGAATCGGGGCAGCCGACGCCCTTGAGCCCGGCGATCAGGCGGTTCCACGGCACCGTGCGGGCGAGTGCGATCACCAGCGACACGGCGACGAACGCCTTGACGACGAGTCGCACGGGCGCACTGTACTGGCCGATGAACACGCTCGGCGCAGAGAGGATGAAACTCAGCACGCACACCGCGAGCGCGGGTTTGACGATCGCGACGATCATGCGCGCCGGGCGCATCGCCAGCATGACGAGCACGACGGCGAGCATCACGTATGCGAACAGCATGTTGCGCGTTGCGTTGACGCACACGATCGCGGCCGGCACGCCGATGATGCGCAGGGACGGCGATACCGCGCACAACGCGCGGTCGACCGGACTGTGCGTGACCGGCAGCGGGGCGCCGACCTGTTCGAGCATCCCGCCGAGGTGGGCGAGATTGTGCTCGATGAACGACGAGCGGTCATCGACCGGCTCGTACCGTTCCGGCTCCCCCAGCCACGCGGGAAGGGACGCCATCAGGCGATCACGCCTTCGCCCCGACCGCCTTGCGATCACGCACGGCGAGGGCGAGCAGGCGGAAGACGATGGTCATGACGGCGATGCCGATCACGGCGGACAGGATGTAGCCGACGATGTCCGGCAGTCCCGCGAGCGAGTAGTCGGGCAGCAGAGCGTTCCACGTGAAACCATGCGCGATGTACTGCGGAACATAGTCAAGTCCGGTGGCTGCCATGAAGTCCTCGGCACCCCACTCGCCCCACGCGTCGCCGGTGGCGATCAGTCCCAGCGGAGAAAGCAACGCAACGACGCCGAGCGCGATCCATGCGGAGGTGCGCAGACCGGAATGGGCGGAGGACGCGGGTCCGTCGGACGTCGTCACACGCGCGTTGGCCTCGATGATCTCCGGAGCGGTGCGGCGCACGAATTCGACGACGACCACCGTCACCAGGCCTTCGACCACGCCCGCGACCGCGAGGTGCGGGATGAGCATGGCGGGGATCGTCACGGTGAAGGAGAACGGGAAGTAGAGCGCCTGGCCGGCGGCGTCACGGAACAGCAGCGGCTGCACGCCAAGCTCGAGCGCGACGCAGAACGCGGCGAGCGTGATGCCGATGTAGCCGGCGATGAACTCGGCCACGCGTTCCTTCCAGCCGTCGGGAAGAATCTTGCGCAGTCCGACGTACAGGCCGTAGGCGACGAACGGCAGGACGAACGCCATGTTGAAGCAGTTGGCGCCGAGCGTGATGAGTCCGCCGTCGCCGAAGAGGAGCGCCTGCAGCAGCAGCGCGACCGACACGGCGACCGTCGCGTACTGGGGGCCGAGCAGCAGGGCGATCAGCGCGCCACCGACGCCATGCGCGGTGGTGCCACCGGGGGTCGGCACATTGAACATCATGATGAGGAACGAGAACGCGGCGCCCGCGCCGAGGTACGCCATCTTCTCCGGGGTGCTGTTGCGGATCACGGAGCGGAAGCACAGCACCCAGATCGGGATCATGATCACCCAGAACACCGCGCCGGTGGACGGTGAGATGAAGTTGTCGGGAATATGCATCGCCAACGTCACGGATTGCGGGTCGTACAACATGGCAGCCTCTCTCTCGTCCACATCGTGGACATTGCTGATGAAGAACGTTGCAGCGCAGTCGAAAAGACCATTCGACCTTGCGTTGCTGGGAACGTAATATCACATGCGCGTTGCACCATGTAAACGACGACCCCACACAGGTTGCAAACATTGGCAACACGCCGATTACAAGCGTTTCACCGTCACGCCAAAATCGCGATTCAGAGGACTTCTTCCAAAGTATTTTCCGGATTTTCCATCATGCGCTCGTTACATAACGACGCATCGAGGACCCTAGACTGAGTGTCCGTACAGCGGACATCCGGCATGACGATCACGGCAACGTGAGCCCACGCACACGAAGTATCTCGTCACGCCGCATGAACCGCATGACACTCACGATAAGGAGGGCGGATGATCGCCAAGGAGATCACCGGCAACATCATCAGCCAGCACTACGACGACGGCAAACTCGAGGTGCCGGTCGCCTTCGACTGGTTCGAAACGGACAAGAAGCGCATGATGAAGATCGCCGAGGACGGCACCGAACTCGGCGTGATGGTCGGCCAGACTATCAAGGACGGCGACGTGCTCGCCGAGACCGCCGACAAGCGCTATTTCGCGCGCATCCGCACCGCGCAGCTCATCGAGATCCCGGTCGACTCGATGAAGGAGATGGGTCGCCTGTGCTTCGAGCTGGGCAACCGTCACCTGAGCCTCAAGGTGGAGGATGACCGCGTGCTCGTGCCGTACGACCACCCGACGATGGAGTACACGAAGAAGATCGGCTACGAACCGCACATCATCGAGGGCGGCTTCGACGGATTCCTCATCGTCAAGGCGCACGCGGGCACCGGCACGATCATCCCCGGCACCAACAAGACCACGGGCGACGTGGCCGAGGAGGAGCAGGAGGCCGAGGCCGACGCCGAATACGAGCTCAACGGCGTACTGCATCGCCCGGACGGCTCGCACAGCCACGACGGCGGCCACACCTGGCACACGCACTGAGCCACGTCCGGCACCTTCCATTCCGATCTCCCGATCCGAGGCACCATCGATGACCATGAAAAACGCCGACATCGAGGCGCTCAACGACGCGCAGGCGCGACACCTCGCCATGCTGCAGGTGTGCGACAGCGTGTTTCCGGTGGGCGCGTTCGCGCTGTCCAACGGCATGGAGACGTTCGTGCAACGCGATTTCCTGCGTCGCGGCGCCGACTTCGAGCAGTACGTGCGCGATTATCTGGCCGTCGCCCCGTACAAGGAGATCGGGCAGATGGTCCTCGCCGGCAAGTACGGCACCGATAAACGCATGTCGGCGGCCGGGCTGGAGCGCAAGGTGATCGCGCTGGACGAGCTCGCGTCGGCCCTGCAGTCGGCGCGCGAGATCCGCGAGGGCAGCGAGCGCATGTGCACCCGTCTGCTCAAGCTCGTCCGCCAGATGGACGCCGCCCACGAGACACGGGATGCGCGCGACGGCGTGATCATCGCCGTGCATGAGCACGTCACCGAACGCCACCGTCTGGAGGGCGCGACCGACGCGCTGTACGGGTCGCCGAAGCTTGACCTGTACGCGCGACTCATCGCGTCCGGACGGTGCCGCGGCGTCCATGCGATCGCGATGGGTCTGTACGCGGCCGACCATGCGGCCAGCGTGCGCGAGGCCGCCGTCACCTACGGCTATTCGCTGCTGAGCGCCCTGACGATGTGCGCCGCGAAGGCGATCCCCTTAAGCCAGTACGTCGGTCAGGTGGCCCTGCACGACTCGTTCCCGCGCCTCATCCGCGCCGTGGACATCGCCCTGACCCTGAAACCCGAGGATCTCGGCATCTCCGGCGCCTACCTCGACATAGCCGCCATGCAACACGAAACCCTCTACTCCCGCCTCTACATGAGCTGAAATCACCAAAGGAGAAACCAATGTCCTACGTACGTATCGGCATCGCCGGCCCCGTCGGCTCCGGTAAGACCGCCCTCATCGAGCGCCTCACCCGCAAGATGGCCGACGAATACAGCATCTGCGTCGTCACGAACGACATCTACACGAAGGAGGATGCCGAGTTCCTCATCGAGCACAGTCGCCTCGCCCCCGATCGCATCGTCGGCGTCGAGACCGGCGGATGCCCGCACACCGCGATCCGCGAGGACTGCTCGATGAACCTCGAGGCGTGCGAGGAGATGGCGCGCACGCATCCGGACGTGCAGATCATGTTCGTCGAGTCGGGCGGTGACAACCTGTCCGCGACGTTCAGCCCCGATCTGGCCGACGCGACGATCTATGTGATCGCGACCGACGAGGGAGACAAGATCCCGCGCAAGGGCGGCCCGGGCGTCACCCGTTCCGACCTGCTGGTGATCAACAAGGCGGATCTGGCGCCGCTGGTGCACGCCGATCTGGACGTGATGGCCCGCGATTCGGAAAAGATGCGCAACGGCCGCCCGTACATCTTCACCGACCTGATGGGCGGCGCAGGCGTCGACGACGTGATCGCGTGGATCAAGAAGAACGTTCTGTTCGAAGGCGTGTGATCCGGGAGTTTCCATGGGCAGTAGCACTTTTCGTTTGGCAACCGCGTTCCGGCATGGGCGCACGAAGATCGACGACGTGTATTTCGAGGCGCCGTTCAAGCTGATGACGCCGTTCACGAACGGCCGTCACTCCGATTTCATCGTGATGCTCGCCTCCCCCGGTTTCCTGAAGGGCGATGAGGCGCATATCGAGATCGATTTCGGCCCCGGCACCGATTCGACGATCCGAACGCAAAGCTACGAGAAGGTGCTGGACACGGCCGACGGGTCGGCGTCGCGCACGATCGAACTGACCGCGCGAGGCGACGCGAAGGCCGTGTTCCTGCCGTTCCCGGTGATCCCGTTCCGCGGCAGCACGTTCTCGAACCTGACAACCGCGCATATCGCCCCCGAGTCGACGTTCGTATACGCGGATGTGGTGACGTGCGGTCGCGTCGGCATGGACGAGCGGTGGGCGATGCGCCGGTTCACGAACCGCATGCGCGTGTATGTGGGCGACCGTCTGGCGTTCGCCGATCGCATGCTGCTTGAACCGGACGCGTTCGACTACACGGGCATCGGCATGTGGCGCGAGTTCACCCACTGCGGCGTGCTGTACGCGCACCTGCCGGAGACGGATGGCGAGGATGGCAACAGAGCGGACGACGAGGCAACGCGGATCGCGGCCGAGGACGCGCTGATCGACCGCATCCGCTCGCACGCGGACGCGGTCGGCCTCACCGGCGAGCTGGGCGTGAGCCGCGCAGTGAACGGCGTGTGCGTGCGCCTGCTCACCACGCGCGGCGACGACGCCTTCGATTTCATCAAGGACGTCGCCGACCTGGTGGTTGAGGGGTGACGGCCACCGACAATACCTCGATGAGAGATATGTCACAATCATAGCGTTTTTCAGCTCACTTTCAGATTTCCCCTATTTCCCTTCCAGATCGCGATAGGTATCGTGACGTCGTCAGAACGCGTCAACGGCTCACGCAGTACCATGCAGCACGCGTTCCACAGGGCTTCGCCATGATGTATCCGGCATGCCCGACTAGGCGTTTGTATCACATGTATGAAGGGGATTCATCATGAAGGCAACCATCACGAAAGCGGCCATCGCCGCGATCGCGGGACTGGCCATCGTGGCCGATGCGTTCCTGCTGTTCGTCAAGCCGCATCTGGCCCAGCAGGGAGCATCCAGCACTCTGGCCCAGTCGCCCCAGTCCGGCACCTCGGGATCCGGATCGTCGGGCGGTGCCAACGACTCGGGCACCTCGTCCGGGGATTCCTCATCTTCCGCGTCGTCCGGCGAACTCAAGGACGGCACGTACACGTCCGTCGCGTCGCCGAACGCGTACGGCGAGATCCAGCTGCAGGTCACCGTCAAGGGCGGCAAGATCACCGACATCGCTACCGTCAAAATGCCGACCCACGGCCGCTCGCAGTCGGTGAATGCACAGGCGATCCCCGAGCTGACGGACCGGGCGATCAGCGCACAGAGCGCCGAGATCCAGTTCGTCTCGGGAGCGACCGAAACCTCCACGGCGTTCGTCAACTCGCTGCAGGACGCCATCAACCAGTCGCTCAACGCCGGCAAATGACGTCGACAAAGCCCCCTGAGGGATACCGGACATGACATCACACTGACTCCGGACACTCAAGATATGGCACCCACATCATCTCTCCCGACCATTAGAGCGCGCGTCATCCATGCGATGACCATCCCGTTCACCATTCAGCTGGCCCACACGGCCGATGCCGGCTCGCACGATACCGACCCCGACAACGACCGGATCTCCCCGATCACCAAGGACTCCCCCGCGTCCCATCTCGACGCCCTGCTCGACGAGGTCACGCCGCGCATCGCCGCATTCCTCGCCGATGTCGACTCGACGTTCTCCCCGTTCCGCGATGACTCCCAGGTCACGGCGGCAAGACGCGGCGATTGGTCGGCGCTGCTGCATCCCGGTCCGCTCGACAGCCGGCCCGTCACCGCGTTCGCCGAGATCTACGCACTCGCGCAGCAGGCCAAGGCCCTGACCGACGGGCATTTCGACCCGATGCACGCAGGTGTCTATGACCCGACCGGCATCGTCAAGGGCTGGGCCGTGGAGGAGGCGCATCGCCGATTCCTCAAGCCGCTGCTCGATGCCGGACGGTGCGAGGCCGCGGCGATCGGAGGCGGCGGCGATATCCAGACCGGCGTGAATAACGACAGTTGTTTCACGTGGAACATCGGCGTCGCAGACCCCTTCTCACCCACACACGACGCGACCCTGCGCACGATCACCCTGCGCAACGGCGGCATCGCCACGTCGGGCACGTCCGCACGCGGCGAACACATCACCCGACGTGCGCACGATCTCACACAGGTCACCGTCGTCGACGATCACCTCACGTTCGCGGACATGTGGGCGACGGCCGCGATCAGCGCCGGCGAGCGCGACTTCCGCGCGATGATCGCCCGCAACGACGTCGCCCGAGCGACGCTCAAAGCGGTGCTCGTGCGCGCGGACGGAACGATCGCCGAGATCACGCCGGAAACATCACAAACAACGAAGAGAGACATCAAGGACCGATCATGAAATTCCTCACCTCGCATATCGCCCTCGCATGGGCCACGGTGCTGTTCATCGTGCCGCTGCCGTTCCTCGCGACGCTGGCCGCGGGCTATCCGGCGCTGTACGCCGATACGCTGTTCGGCGCGGAGATCGGCGTCGTCGCGTACACGTGGATGCTGGCGGCCGTGTATCTCGCGTGCCGTCCGCGCTGGGTGGACCGCACGGTCGGCCTGCCGCACATGTACATGATTCATGGCGTGCTGGCGATTCTGGCGATCGCCCTCGCGTTCGTGCACCAGTCGCTGCTGCCGGGCGCGGGCGCGCTGATCAGCCTGACCGGGCACACGGGACTGTATCTGTTCATCGCAGTGGCGGTGTGGTCGCTGGTGTTCATGGCCGGGTGGCTGACGTCACGCGTGGCCTGGCTCGCCAAGGTCAAGCGCGCGTTGGAACGGCTGTTCCGTCACGAGATGAGCGTGTGGCTGCACCGGCTCAACTTGGTGGCGATCGCGCTGATCGTCATCCATGTGCATGTGATCGACTACATCGCGTCGAACCGCCCGTTCCTGTTCCTCTTCGACGCGGCGACGATCGCGGTGTTCGCCTACTACGTGTGGAGTTCGGCGAGCCGTCGCGCGTTCACATTGCGCGGTCGCGTCGCGTCGGTCCGTCCGATCGCGCCGCGCGTGACCGAACTGCGTATCGCAATCGACGATTCCGGGCGTGCGACAGCGTCCGGGACGAGTTCCTCGATCCGTTGGAATCCGGGCGATTTCGCGTTCATCTCGTTCCCGGGCGTACGCGGCATGCACGAGCTGCACCCGTTCTCGCTGACCAACTCATATGCGGGCGATGGACGGGAAACGTCCCGCCAGGCCCCGGTCATGTCGTTCGCGATCCGCGCCGACGGCGATTTCACCTCGAAGATCGCCTCGCTCAAGCAGGGCGAACGCGTGCGCATCGTGCCGCCGTACGGCCGTTACGCCGAGTTCATCAGGGAGCATGACGCGCAGTCGTCCGCACACTCCCCCACTCCGCTGGTGCTGATCGCCGGCGGCATCGGCGTCACCCCACTGATCGGCGTGCTCACCGCGTACGCGGGTGCGGCGGGAACCGGCGCGAACACGGCCCCGACCGCCTCCACCCCGCGCATCGTCGACTTTCTGTACACCGCGCGATCGGATCGCGACTTCATCTACCGCGACGAACTGGAACGGTTCGGCGCCTCGTCGCCGAACACGCGCGTGCGGCTGAAGACCGGCCACGCGGATGAGGCGTTGATCGCGCCGATGATCCGCCCGGGCGCGATCTACCTGATCGCCGGCCCGATGCCGATGATGGACGCGGTGCGCGAGATCCTCGCCAAGCACGGCGTCGCATCCACCGACATCTACTACGAACCCTTCGCGATGTGAGCCCCGGCGCAACTTTCAGAACAGGAAGTAGCGCTGGGTGAGCGGCAGCTCGTACGCCGGATCGGAGTGGACGAGCTCGCCGTCGACCGTCACCTGGAACGTCTCCGGGTTGACCTGGATGTCGGCGAGTGTGTCGTTGAACTTCAGGTCCTTCTTGCCGATCGTGCGGCATCCGCGCACCGGCAGCACCTGACGCGCCAGGCCGAGCTTGCCCTTGATGTCGTCGTCGACCGCGGCCTGCGAGACGAACGTCGCGCACGAGCTCGACAGCGCACGGCCCAGCGCGCCGAACATGTCGCGGTAGTAGACCGGCTCCGGGGTCGGGATCGAGGCGTTCGCGTCACCCATACGCGAGTAGGCGATCGTACCGCCCTTGATGACCATCTCCGGCTTCGCGCCGAACATCGACGGCTGCCAGAGCACGAGATCGGCCATCTTGCCGACCTCGATCGATCCCACGTAGTCGGCGATGCCGTGCGTGATGGCCGGGTTGATCGTGAACTTCGACACGTAGCGCTTGACGCGGAAGTTGTCGTTGCGGTTGTTGTCGTGCTCGTCCTCCGGCAGAGGTCCGCGCTGCTTCTTCATCTTGTCGGCGGTCTGGATCGTGCGGGTGATGACCTCGCCGACGCGGCCCATGGCCTGCGAGTCGGAGCTCATCATCGAGATGATGCCAAGATCGTGGAGCACGTCCTCCGCGCCGATCGTCTCGGGGCGGATGCGCGAGTCGGCGAAGGAGATGTCCTCCGGCACGTTGCGATCGAGATGGTGGCAGACCATCATCATGTCGAGATGCTCGTCGATCGTGTTGCGCGTGTACGGCATCGTCGGGTTCGTGGAGCTCGGCAGCACGTTCGGGAAGCCGGCCACGCGGATGATGTCCGGGGCGTGGCCGCCGCCGGCGCCCTCGGTGTGATAGGTGTGGATCGCACGGCCCTTGAACGCGGCGATCGTGTCCTCCACGCAGCCGCCCTCATTGAGCGTATCGGTGTGGATCGCGACCTGCACGTCCATATCGTCGGCGACGCCGAGGCAGGTGTCGATGACTGCCGGCGTGGAACCCCAGTCCTCGTGGATCTTCAATCCCGCGGCGCCGGCGCGGATCTGCTCGCGCAGCGGTTCGGGGCTGGAGTCGTTGCCCTTGCCGAGGTAGGCGATGTTGACCGGCAGCGCCTCGGCCGCCTCGATCATGCGGGCCAGGTGGAACGCACCCGGGTTGCAGGTGGTCGCGTTGGTGCCGTCGGCCGGGCCGGTGCCGCCGCCGACCATCGTGGTGACGCCGCCCGCGAGCGCGGTGCGGATCTGCTGCGGGGAGATGAAGTGGATGTGCGTGTCGAGGCCGCCCGCCGTGACGATCAGGCCCTCGCCGGCGATCGCCTCGGTGCCCGAGCCGACTTCGAGGCCGGGGGTGACGCCGCTCATCGTCTGCGGGTTGCCGGCCTTGCCGATCGCGCTGATCCTGCCGTTTTTCAGGCCGATGTCGGCCTTGTAGATGCCGGTCCAGTCGACGATCAGCGCGTTGGTGATGACGGTGTCGGGCGATTCGGCGTCGAGTTGGACGCTGGACTGGCCCATGCCGTCGCGGAACGATTTGCCGCCGCCGAACTTCAGTTCGTCGCCGTAGTGCGTGTAGTCCTTCTCGACTTCGATGACGAGGCTGGTGTCGCCGAGGCGGACGCGGTCTCCGGTGGTCGGGCCGAACATGCCCGCGTAGTCCTTGCGTGTGATGGTCTTGCTCATGATGTGTGTCCCGTTCCTGCCGATGTTCCTGCCGATCGAATCAAGTCTCAGATGCCGAGGAAGCCCAGTTCGTGGGCCTTCCTGAACGCGGCCTCGCGCACCTGCGGGTCGTCGAGCCGGCCTTCGACGAGCGCGCTGAAGCCGTGGATCTCGCGCGTGCCGCCGATGTCGATCAGGCGCACGCGATGGGCCTCGCCCGGCTCGAATCGCACGGCGGTGCCGGCGGCGATGTCGAGTCGCTTGCCGTAGGCGGCCTTGCGGTCGAACTTCAGGTACTTGTTGACTTCGAAGAAGTGGAAGTGGGAGCCGATCTGGATCGGGCGGTCGGCGGTGTTGACGACGTCGAGTTCGATGGCGTCCTTGCCGTCGTTCAGGGTCAGGTCGTCGTCCGCGAGCAGATATTCGCCGGGAACGAGCTTCTCGGTCGATTCGATCGGGTTGTGGATCGACACGAGCTTCGTGCCGTCGGGGAACGTGGCCTCCACTTCGACGACCTCGAGCATTTCGGCGACGCCGTCCATCACGTCCTCGGGCTTCAACAGCGTGCGCCCGTAGGACATGAGTTCAGCGACGGTCGCGCCCTCGCGTGCGCGTTCGACGCATTCGGAGGAGATCAGCGCGATCGCCTCGACGTAGTTGAGCTTCACCCCCCGCGACTTGCGGTCCTTGGCGAGCTGTCCCGCCAAATACAGCATGAGCTTGTCGGTCTCCCGTGGTGTCAGTCTCATCAAGGCCCCCATCGTCCGTATGGTCGTTGCGTGCGTCTCACGAATCGGGCACATTCTACGGCCGCTACAAGAACGATATGTTTCGCCGTCTCGTTCCCGTGGAACGCGCGAACGGGTGCGTCACGCCGTGGGCAGCAGGGCGTGCAGTACGGTCATCACCACCAGGCCGATGATCGCGGTGACGGTCAGCGAGAATCCGGCAAGCTTCGCATTGCCGGTCAGCGAATCGGTGAACTTGGTCGAGAAGATCGTGACCGGGGCGAACGCGCCCAGCACGATGATCTCGCGGATGCGCGCGTCGAACGGCAGCAGGAACCACGCGGCGAGCGCGATGATCACGCCGAACACCGCACGCCACGCGATCACCTTCGCGAGCTCCACCTTGTCCTTGCGATTGTCGGGCACCTCCATCATGAGGCCGATCATCGCCATCGCGCAGAACGCGTTCGCGTTGGCGAACGGCGTGATCAGGGTGACGATCGGCTGCGGGATCGTGACGTGCAGGAACATGAACACGAGCATCAGCATGTAGATGTCGAACGAGATCGACCCGAGGAAGTCGCGGGCGATGTTGCGCAGCCGAAGCCGCCACGGCAGGGCCTTGAAGTTGTCGTCCATCTTGAGCAGCGTGCGCGTGATCGTCAGCGACCCGGCGGTGGCGACGGTCGCGTTGCCGATATCGAGCATGATGATCGGCAGGCCGGCGGACGCGCCCATGAACGTCTGCACGACCGGCAGGCAGAACGCGCCAAGGTTGAGGCCGGACGCGTTGAGCATCTGGAAGGCGCGGTAGTTGCGTTCGTCGCCGCGCGAGCCGAAGTAGACGACGAACAGCGGGATCAGGCAGGCGAAGAAGCCGAACAGCACGATCCACAGCATGCGCATGTCATGCTTGTTCGTCGCGAACGACAGGATGATCGCGCAGGGCAGGGTCAGATTGAACACAAGTCCCTGCGCGACCTTGTAGTCGCGTTCGCCGAACACATGCAGATGCTTGAGCGCGTAGGTGCCGACGATGACCAGCAGCAGGGAGCAGGCTTGGAAGAGCATGCTCCCGTTCTACCTCACCGTGTGCAGCCGAAGCGGTAGAGCGCCCACCCCTTGGCATAGTCGGCGCGATCCGAGTAGTCGCGCACCTTGACGAGCGTGCCGTCGACCGTGTACTTGGCGATGAGATCCTCGCGATGGAACGGATCGTACTGCTGGCGGAACGTGAACATCTGGAGGCTTGGCGCCTGACCGCCCATCACGAGGAAGTATTCGGGCTTGTCCTGTTCGATCGGGCAGACCGTGTTGAGCAGGGTCGTCTTGTCGCCGGAGTCGAACGCACGCTCGACCGCGCCGAAGATCGCGCCGTTCTTCTCGGCCATCGGATTGTAGATCGGGTAGAGCATGTTCACGTCGAACACGGTCTTGCCATACATCGACCCGTTGAGCGGATCGGAGATGACCGCCGCTCCCGGTTCGACCGTACGTGCCACGTCGGCGAGAATGCCGTACTTCGTGTCCGTGAGCTGCTCGTCGGGCTGGGCGTCGGTCAGGGTCATGTTCGCGTAGATGTCGTGCGCGAGTCTGGCGCGATTCGCGTTGCCCCAGCCGGTGATCGACCCGTCGGGCCCGCTCGTCACGCCGCCGAACTGCGCGCCGACGGCGAACGCGGCAAGGGCGGCGACCATGATCGTCGAGATGGTGCGGCGGGCGCGGAACGGATGCGGGGATGGGATCGTCGTCTCATGCAGCGCACTCGCGGCGAAGACGAGCAGGGCGACGATCGCGAGCGGGATCATCGTGAGAGGTCTGGTCTCGGCGCGATACCACGCGGCCGCCACGATGTTCGGAAACCACCCGGTGAGCGCGGTCGAGCACACGTAGAGCAGCCCGAACAGCACCACGACCAGCAGCACCGAAATCGCATCCTTGCGCAGGAAACCCGTCTTCTCGGTCACAACCGCAGCAATCGTCACGACTACGGCCGCGACCACCGCCACCGCCATCACGATGCCCGCGGGCCCGTCGATGTTGTCGGTGACGAACACGCGCAACGCGTCGGGAACCGTGCGATTCGGCACGAACGTGTGGAACCAGTCGCCCGGATTGAAGTAGCGGCTCGACTTGTAGTGCGTGATCATGTACGCGAGGAACGCGCCCGCGCCGAGCACGCAAGCGGCGAGCGCGGCGAGAATGAATCGCCACGGCAGTCGCATGAGCAGGAACGGGCCGATGAACAGCAGCCAGGTGAACGTCATGCGCGGGTGCGCGAACACGGTGATACCGCCGGTCAGCACGGTGATCGCGCTCCAGCGGATGATCGCGGATCGCGCGACGATCGCGTCGAACAGTCGCAGCGTCGCGTACAGCCAGAACGGCAGCAGCGAGAAGGCGAGGCCGTAGGCGACGAGCGGGCCGGAGGCGAGCATCTGGAACGGATGGCTGGCCGAGGCAACCGATAGCAGCGGCACGATCAGCGCCATCGCACAGGGGAAAAGGCGGGACGGCGCACGGGCGTCGCGCAGGCCGCGGCAGGTCCAGTACGAGGCGAGCAGCTGCATGCCGGCCGGCCAGACGAGTCCCGCGCCGGCGATCCACACGACGTTGAACGCGGTGTAGATGGTCATCTCAACGCCGACAAGCCGCGCGATCGCGATCAGTCCGGCGGCGAGCAGGTGGAACAGCGGCGGATAGTACGCGTCGTTGGGCCACAGGTGCGTGGCCGCGCCGATTCCCTCGTCGAGAATGCGTCGGATGAAATAGTAGTGGGCGGGCGCGTCGATCTGATGCAGCGGATACTGCCACGCCGCGGATCCCTTGGGGAACCACGCGACGACCACGGCGAATGCGAGCAGCACGCCGATCGTCATGCACGTGGGCAGGGCGACGAGCTGGGCGAGACGGCGCGGCATGACAGACGCGCCGGACGTGGACGTACCGGACGTGGACGTGTCGGAAACGGTGTTCATCGACTTGATCGACATGTGACGGGCGGCTCCGAATCGCCCGGATCAGTCGTCGAGATCGAGCGTGTCCGGCAGCGGGGCCGGCATCGGGCGCCACGAGCGGTCGTGCAGGAGCTTGCGCGAATCCCACCAGCCCTTGGCGATCTGCACGATGCCGGTCCTCAAGTGCTCGCGATCGACCATGACGAGCCGGATGAGCTCCTTGGCGGCGGTCGCGGCGGTGCCAAGCGCGAAGAGGAACGGGCGATAATCGCCGTAGACCATGAAGTAGCGGGCCATGTAGCCGCGATTGCGCATGATGTGGTAGCGGTTCATATCGGACGTGGAGTTGAGCTGGCGCACGCCGGCGATGTCCCAGTTGCCGATCTCGCGCGTGCGGCGCAGCACCACGTCGGGCACGACGATCGGGGCGGTGACCTTGCTCGCGCGATAGCCGTAGATCGTGTCGTCCCAGTAGATGAAGAAGCGCGGGTCGGGCAGGCCGATCGCCTTGACGACGCGGCGGTTGAACAGGCCGCCTTCGAAGCACAGCGTGTTCATCGTGCGGTATCCGGCGCGGCCGAAGGCGGCCGGGGCGATCGGGTTCGGGATGCCCAAGCCGATGCGGAAGTCGTACTGCCAGTAGAACGGGCCGCCGTCGTAGTCGAAGCGGGAGCCCTGGATGACCTCGTGGCGCAGGGTCCACGGGGCGAGTTTGGCGATCGCGTCGGGCAGGACGGCGACGTCGTCGTCCATCACCCAGAACCATTCGGCGCCCAACTGGTACGCCTTCTTGACGCCCGCGGAGAAGCCGCCCGCGCCGCCGAGATTCTCGGTCTGCGGCGCGTAGACGACGCGCGACTGGTTGCCGGACCGGTCGGCGACGGTCCTACCCCACTGCGCGTTCGCCTTGGCCTCGAGATCGGCGACCATGGACTTCGTCTCGTCGGACTGCTCGTTGTCCACGACGATGACGCGCCACGGGGCCTGTTCGAGCGCGAGAATCGACTCGAACAGAGTGGCGAGCAGGTTCTGGCGCTTGTACGTGGTGATGACCATCGCAAGGTGGTCGATGGACTTGGGCGTCTTCTTCACATCAGTCATGTGCTTTATTCTCTCACTACGCCCCGCCACGGCCCTCGCGCCCAATCAGCAATGAATCCGTAATCCCCAAAACCGTTGCGGCGCAACACAACACGCCGTATGGTGGCAGATTTTGCAGAAGCTGGTATTGTATGACGAGTTGCGTTCGAAGCCTGCTTGTCTAGGGGCGGAGAGACAACACGGAGGATTCGCCTAGTGGTCTATGGCGCACGCTTGGAAAGCGTGTTGGTGGAACAGCCTCACGAGTTCGAATCTCGTATCCTCCGCCATCGCCCTTTTCCCACCCAAAGGAAAAGGGCTTTTTCATTGCCGAAGCAGCAGTATTTCAACGATTCTGAATTGTTCCGACGATTTGTCCGCCTTCCGTTTTGACCCGTCTTAGTATCCTGCGGCGCACTGCCTACGGAGAACCGGAACACTGGAAGACACAGGTCATCCACCAGCATGTACGCACAAGAAGCCATGGAGGGCCCCTCGCGAGCACCGCCCCGAACCCACACCCGAACCTAGGAATCTTACCCACACCCACTTCCTAGGTTCCCAGGTAACTTCCCAAGTAACTTCCTAGGTTCAAGTCCCACCACGCAAACATATATCATATGCAATACATCTGATATACTTTTGATGGAGGTGCAGCATGGTCACATCAACATACCGCGTGGACGCCGAGCTCAAACGTCAGGCCGCGGAACTGTATGAGTCGATGGGGATGAGTCTGAACACGGCCATCAACGTGTTTCTGCGTCAATCGGTGCGGGAGCATCGCATGCCGTTCCAGCCCAGTCTGGAACCGGTGTTGCCAGAAACCGGCTACGTCGCACCCAACGGAATCACGTACAAGGGATTGGACGATAGAGGGTATCCGGTAATCGATGTCCCCGAAAGCATGGTCGTCGAGCCGAAACGCGATCAGGACGGCACCCCTGTGCTCCCGCAGTCCTGGAAGGACTGACCAGTGGATGACCGTCCAACGCTGCAGCCCGTACCGCACACGCTGCAGACATTCGACGTGTACAGGATGCCGGTCAGGTTCGAGGAGGACAAGACCAGATCCCGCAACCATTACGTAGCATGCATCATCGTGGACGCTGACAATGACGGTGGCGTCGCGGTGAAACTGACCAGCAACCCCACATGGCGCGGCGACGGCGATATCCGACTGCTGGACTGGGAGCAGGCCGGCCTCTCGCACGAGACCACGGTCCGATGCTCGCAGCTGGTCAGGTTCAGGCGCGACGATCTGCAGGGTTACACGGGCACACTAAGCAAACAGGACGCCATACGCTTGGTGACGGCCCTCAACTCGGTCCCACTCAACCGGAAAATATGGCTATAGTCGTCATCAACACAATGCCGCCACAACCCGTCACGACACGCCGTGGACGTGGTAACGGAGGTGGTATGGCGGAGGCGTGAAGCCCGTGGACACCAAGCGGCAGTAGCACTGAACTCCGGTGAAGGTTGGGGTCTCGTATCCTCCGCCATCGCCTTTTCCCACCCAAAGGAAAAGGGCTTTTTTCACTGCCAAAACGGCGGTATTTCAACGATTCTGAATTGTTCCGCCGATTTGCACACTCCCCTATGGTTCGTCTCGGCATCCCCCGTGGGACTCAACACGACAAAATCGATTTCCGGCCCTGAATCCCACGAAACCGAGGGACTCAACACCAGCCTCCGCGATTTTCACACTGAGTCCCACAACAACACCCGCCCACACCGACACCGGGCCCGAAACAACCAACCAACACCACCACAAAACCGCGGAACTCCAACGATCCACCAATCCACGACCAACAGGCGACCGCGGGGCAGGCGCCCAAACCGGGGGACTCAACGCAGACACCCCGGTTTCTCACGCTGAATCCCCCGAAACAAGCGAACACCGGTCCTACAATGAAACTCATGACGCTTCGCATTGCTCCGATTGAACCGCAGTGGTTTGAGCAGAAAGCACAAGTCCAGTCACGTACATGGCGTGAGCTGAATCAAGGCCACATCCCGCAGGAAATCGTGGACGCGATCACCCCTGATTTCGCACTGAGACTGACGCGCAACGCTGCAAACAACAGCAATCAAGCGACATTGGTGGCGTTGGACGACAATCAGATAATCGGATTTGCAGAACTGCTGCGCACCCCACGACCGCCGATCAACCGGCCCGACGCGGCGGAACTGGCCTCGCTCTACGTGCTGACCGCCCATCACCGCAAGGGCGTCGGACGGATGCTGGTCGAAGCCGGCAAACACGCGATCGGCAACGATCGACTTGCCTTATGGGTGATGGCATTCAACGCGAACGCGCAAGGATTCTACCGACACATCGGATTCCACGAAACCGGCCACACACAAACCGAAGACATGGGACCAGAACTGGAAATGATCAACTACACGGACGAACCCAATCAACAGTAAAACCTGACACCATGTCTCATACACAGGTCCACAGCAATGCGAGACCTCCAAGAGACGGTAATCCCCCGGCATTTTTCGTTTCAGAACAATGCGCCAAAGCGGTAGAAACATGACGGGACCGTGCCCCGCCGGAATCAATGCCCGAACAACTCGAAATATCTGGCGCTATGGCCTATTCGGAGGCTTCTGCTGTTTTCGTGGGTTAGGGGTTGGGTTTCGGTAGTCGGATGTCGAGTCCGCCGCATCGAAGCATGACCAGGGCGATGAGGTTGTCGACGTGGTGGAAACCGTAGGCCATGCGGATGGTGACCTTGATGCGGTTGTTGAACGCCTCGAGCCTCGCGTTCGAGTACCCCAGCTCGATGGTCCTGAGGATGTCGGGACGCCGCCTGCGGATCTTTCTGGAGAGCTCGACGATCTCGGGGATTCGGCTGTGGGACGCCCAGAACACCCAGTGTCTGAGTTCCGCGGTGGCCTGTTCGATGGGGTGCTTGAGCAGGGTCCGCAGGAGCTCCTTGAGTTGCCAGGCCCGGTAGAGCTGGCCCCTGGGGTCCGTGTTCCTCAAGGCCGCGAGGGATTCGTCCTGCCGTTCGGTCAGGCCGTCGGGGTTCTTCAACACGGCGTACTTGGCGCCGCGCATGCGCTTCGTCCCCTCGTCGTCGCCGTCGCGCCTCGCGTCGTTCCACAGGCGCTTGCGGACGTCGTCGAGCGCGCCGGTCATCCAGGAGACGATGTGGAACCCGTCGAGCACGCGCTCCGCGGCGGGGCACCACTCGCCGACGCACGAGTCGATCCACTTCGCGCCGTCGCCCGTGACGACCCGGATGGAGGCGCGCTGCTCCGGGGTCAGCCGCCGGAAGAACAGGTCGAACACGTCCCTGCCGTACCCGTCGTGCGCCCAGATCACGCGCCCGCGCTCGTGGTCGACGACGACGGTCAAGTACGTGTGGCCCTTCCTGTAGCTGGTCTCGTCCACGCCGATGGCGTGCAGCCCGTCGAACGGCGAGGGCGCCGACGCCCTGAGTCGGCCGGCGACCCTGCGGGCGATGTCGCCGGCGGTCCTCCACGCCACGTGCAGGAACCCGCTGACGGTCTTCTGGTTGGCGACGGTCATCAGCCACGCGCACTCCGCCTCGAAGTCCCGGGTGAACCTGCTGCCGGGCTCGGCCCACGGCACTTGGGCGACGACCACGCCGCACTTCGGGCAGTCCACCCTGGGCATCATGGCGACCAGTTCGACCCGCCAGCATCCGAAGTCCTGGTGGCGCCAGCGGCGCACGCCGCCGCCGCGGTCGTAGCCATGCCGGCGCTTGCCACATCTCGAGCATCTGAGCTTGCCCGCGCGCGGGCGGACCCGCACCTCGAGCACGGGTTCGGGGCGCATGGGACCGTCGACGATGCGGACGTTCTCGACGACCATGCCTTTGACGTTGAGGAGCTGTTTGAATATGCTGTTCATCAGGCGCTTTTCGGTTGTGTTTTTCTTGGTCGATGAACATCCTAACCAAAAAGCGCTCTTCTCTTACCGGTTCAACGCCTCACCGGCAAACAACCACCCACGAAAACAGCAATAGCGCCCCTATTCGCCATATGGTCCCATGAATCGGGAGCCGTTGAAGTGCATCATGTGATCAGGCGTATCGGCACACCATGCCTCCGTCTCCCATGCGAGCATGGCGAGGTACTTCTGCATAATTTTGCGGCTCGGGAAACACGAAACGAGCACGACCTTATCCCACTGATCGGCGAACAGCTCGTGCAGTTCAGCTTTTCGCGTCACATCGACAGGGCCATGTGTGCTGGCGGCTTCCATAAGAAACAGCCAGCCGCGTTGGGCATCCCATGCAATCACATCAGGGGCCTTCTCGCGGGCCTTGAGCGTGATACCGAGTTCGTCCATGAGTTCGCCATCGACAACGCCGTGCTTATGGTCGGTGTCATCGATATAAGCAATCTTGCAGCCGGGGGCGAATCTCGGCAGCATCTCCTCGATCATCGCCTTAATCAGTACCGACTGGCCACTGGGAGACAATTCGAGAGACGTGCCGGATGGCAATGTGACCGGAGTTTTCGGCATGTTGCGCCGTTCCTCAGTCAATGACGCGTACGAGACATGTTCGAGCAGGAATCGTTCCAGCTCGGACTCGAAGCCCGATTCACCACGATTGCGGAATACCTCAAGCGCCGCATCGGTCACACGATAATTCCACTTCGGGGAATTAATCGGACGGTCGGGCCTGTCCGCGTTCTCTTCGACGATTCCGGCCATGACGAATTGGTGCAATGTGAAGCGTCGAATCGTTTCACGGGTATTCGGCTTATAGTCCACACCGAATTGGTCACGAATCCAGTCCATGATCGCGCGCGTGCCCAGCATGGGATTCGTGGCCTTACTCCAGGAATCTCCCTCCTTGAGCTGCAGTAATGCCAGCAAAGTCATGGCGCTGCGCTCGTTCAACTGGTCCTTGCCGACCTCGAAATCACGCAGCGCTTCCAGCGCTTCGTCAATCAGCTTGCCTGCGCCCATGAAAACAATCCTCCAATCACCGCGTCGATGCGGTTCTGACTCACATCGTTCCCAATCGTCAGACGATCGGACAAGGCCGCCAACTGGGCCTTCGACGGACAGGGCATCTGCCGCAGATCGGTCGCATTGACCTGCGTGCTGCCGGATACCTGCCGATACCACTCATCGACGATCGAAGACGACAGCCACAGCGTCAACCCACGCGCGGCCTTGTCATCCAACGGCACCGTCTGCCGCGACGTACCCTGATGCACGTAGTTCAGCTTGTTGTCGGCCACGAATTCCACGTCACTACGCAAGTACGACGCATAGATACGATGACGCTGCTCCTTGGACGAGAACCGATTCACCAAGCAATAGCTGCCGGCGGGCAGCACGACATTGCGGGCATCGGCCTTACCCGTCACCCACTGCTCGCGATCGCACTCGACCGGATGAACCGTCATCATGCCGTTCTGATTGTCCGACCAGTACAGCGGGTGCCCGTCCGGCTCCTCCACGTTCGAGAGCACGTCACGATTGCGGAACCACACCAGCTTGCCCGTGGACACCCATAGCCCCTGTTCGGCCATCGTCTTGAACTCTGACAAGCGCGGATCCTGCCGCTGGATGCGCACGATACGATCGCGGCCCATCAGCAGCGCCTTGAGTATCACCGATTCATGCGGCTGCTGTTCCAACGGCCGTGCGGGCGTGGCGTCGGCATACACCGTGACCTTCTTGACTTGCGGCCGCTTAGACACCTTCACCAGCATGATCTCCTGCAGGATGTTCATGTCCTTGAAATGCTCCTGACGCGACCCATACACGGCCAGCGCGTCGAGGCTGCACTCGTCCAGCATCCACTTGCGGAAATCCTTGAAATAGTCGCCGTTCATCCAGGAACGCGGGATGATGGCGACGCATTCGCCGCCTTCGTCCAGCGCCTGAATGGCGGTCACCATGAACGCCGTATACAGGTTCGTGACCTTCACGCCCCCGCCACTCGTGGCAATCACGGTCGGGCTGATTTTCTTATACGGAGGATTCAAGATCACACGATCGAACCGGGCGTCCAGCAGCACATCGAAGATCGACTTATTGATGACCTCAACATCGTCGCACGCCTGACGCAGTGACGACTCGGAAGCCTGAGCAAGATCAGCATCCTGTTCGATGGCGACGACACTGCTCCCCCACGCAGACCGATTGGCCGTCACCGCGCTCAGGATACCCGAACCGGAGCCAAGATCGAGAATCCTCACCGGTTTGTCGGTTGGTGTGAACAAACCCACCGCCTGCTGCGCAACCGGCATGGGCGTCAGGAACTGCTCCCACTGCTGCTGACGCTCCGGCGAAAGCGATGCAGCAGCCTCGTTGCGAATCTGCGCGATGGTCTTGGTCATACATACCACGATAAACTGTAGCCACGAAAGCGCAACGCTAAGATGGATAGTTATCAGCGTCAGTCTTACCGGCAATGCCGCCTGCCAACCATCACGCGACACGCCGCGAACGTGGTGATGGAGGTGTTATGGCTAAAGCGTAAGGTCCGCAAATACCAAGCGGCAGTAACGCTGATCCCTGATGAAGGTTGGGGTCTCGCATCCTCCGCCATCGCCCTTTCCCACCCAAAGGAAACGGGCTTTTCCATTGCCGAAACGGCGGAATTGTATTTGATTTTCGCCCCCGTTCGACTTCATACCCATGTCAATCAATGATATACTGTGAGCTGTTCGATAGGCCTGACCTATCGGTTGCTTTCACCGGCCCGTGTCCTGCATTGGAGGCGGGCCGAGTGCTTTCAGGAACCAGTGTGGATTACGGAGAGAGCGGACACCTCCGTTCCCGCATAACCCCTGGGCACAACCCACACCCATGTATCAACGCGACTGTGGGTTGTGGGGTACATGAGCCGGAAACCGGCAGTGCCAGCCCACAATCTTTCACGCGACACGCCGAGAAGAGCGGTAATTTGAGCGGTAAGGCAGTTGGTCGGTACGACGTTTTCCGTTGGAATACCGCCAGTTCTTCGGCTTGAAGTTGTGAATCTCGTATCCTCCGCCATCGCCCTTTTCCCACCCAAAGGAAAAGGGCTTTTTCATTGCCGAACGGCGGAATTCCACAAAATCATTAAGTTAGGGGCCCAGAATTACGCATATGTACATACAGCACGGGCACGGAAGCCGTTGGCCGTTCCAGCCCAGTCTGGAACCGGTGTTGCCAGAAACCGGCTACGTCGCACCCAACGGAATCACATACAGGGGATTGGACGATAGAGGGTATCCGGTAATCGATGCCCCCGACAGCATGGTCGTCGATCCGAAGCGCGATCAGGACGGCACCCCTGTGCTCCTGCAGTCCCGGAAGGACTGACCAGTGGGCGACCGCCCGACGCTGCAGCCCATGTCGCACACTGCTACATGCCTGTGTAGCGTACCCACCGGCCACGGCCGATGACTTTCAGCCTCCCGCCCTTAACAAGCTTGGACAACTGGTAGTACGCCTGATTGGCATCGATATGCAGTAGCTCCATGACATCCGCCCGCGTGGCATCACCCTGCTCCGCAACCAATTTCATGATGAGTTCCGGCCACCGTACACGGTCGATGTCCGTCTGACGCACGTATTCGATGGTCTTGCCCGTGCGCCTGTACACCTTGGAACCCAAGGTGTAGGCACGGCTGAAGCCATTGCCGGAACCCTCAATCAGTCCCGACTCCGTAAGCTGCCCGAGCATGACACGCAGACGCTGCTCGCTCATATCGAGCTCCTTGTGCATGGTCTCGAGGGTGCAACGACGCTCGTTCTTGAGCATGTTCAGGATCAGCAAACCGTTGACCGGCATCGTCTTGCCTGTGCGCTCCTGTTCTTCGGCCAGCATCCGCACAAATTCGACGTCGGGCGCACTACGTTGCAGATACACGGATACGTTCCGCTCATTCGATGCCGTGTAATCGGGCAACGGACGGCCATAGTGCAGCGATCCCTCGTAGATACGGTCGATACCACGTCCCGTACGCTCGGCCAGTCCGGTACGCTTAAGCGCATCCATCAGACAAGGATTACGTCCATGAGGTTCAGCGGTAAGTAGGTTGTGGATGTTGATGCCTTCCACGAATCCGCCGGGATTGGCGATAGTCAATCCGGCATCGTCCAATTGCACACGCACACGCCCGAGCAAGGTGTAGTCACGATGGCCGAACGCATTCACCAACGCCTCACGGAACGCTCTATGGTCGAACTCCGGCACCATCGTAGAGAACAGGCCGACGGATATCTCGACGCTCGGGTTCCAAGGGGAGAACATATCGTTGATCTGCTCGATGGTTCTCAGCAGCGGCCCACCATAGTCCTGATTGACCTTGACGTCCGTACCGGACATGACCTGGAAGGAAGCCCGATGGGTCGGCACGAAACGTTTCAACGATTCCACCTTGCCCAACAACAGCAATCCGGTCAACGTCGGCATCGCCTTGCCGTCGACGGTCACCGTCAACTGCAGGGATTTCTCCAACTCCTCGTCGGTGAGCTCCAGCAGATTGCGGTCACTGGACTGGTAGGTACCGATGATTCGGCGCAAACGTTCACGCTCGAGAGGATCGAAATCGTCACGGGTCGCGTCCGGCACCGGTTGCGCCGAGAAATCCAAACGGCCTAAATCGGACAAGCGCGTGGCGATCTCATACGGATACATCGGCACGCTTTCCGGCGTACCGTCCACCTTCATGCGGCGACGCAGCACCTTGCCCGATTTGGTGGAGACCACACTACGTGATTTCGGCACATCGATCTGCATCACCGGCACTTCCGGAGTCCCGACGATTTGAGTACGTGCGGAGACCGGCGGAACTGTGCGATTGGCAATCATCGCCGCCAATCCGACCGCATCCTGATGCACCTTATCGAGGCCAGTCGGAGTGCCATCATCCTCGACGCCCAAGTACACCGTGCCGCCATCCGAGTTCGCCAGCGCCACAACTGCGTCGAGCAGGTCATCATCAGGCAATCGCTTCAGATCGCTCTTGAATTCCAGCGACAGCGTTTCTTTGCCGTATTCATGCGCCATAGCACGCTCCAATCCGCCGCATTGTTATTGATACACTGAACTCTACACTGAATTAAGTGTAGAATAACTGAATTCAGTGTATTCAGTGCAGAATTCAGCGAAAAGCAATGTTGCGACGACACAGCCGACATGACGAACGTGTCTCGCATCCTCCGTGGGACTCAACACGACAAAATCGATTTCCGGCCCTGAGTCCCACGAATCCGAGGGTGGCGTTGGACGACAATCAGGTAATCGGATTTGCAGAACTGCTGCACACCCCACGACCGCCGATCAACCGGCCCGACGCGGCGGAACTGGAAATGATCAACTACGCAGGCGAACCCAATCAACAGTAAAGACCTGACCATGTCTCATACACAGGTCCGCAGCAATGTGAGACCTCCAAGAGCCGGGAACCCCGGCATTTTTATTTTCAGAGTTTCATCGCCCGGATAGGATTGCGGAACCGGGAACTAACGCAATGTCGGACGCACGGCGGCGATTACAGGAGATACCCACCGGTAAGCCAATAGGCCGTCGCGTCGGCAGTCAGCAGGATGGCGACAACG
Source organism: Bifidobacterium sp. UTCIF-38 (assembly GCF_006454495.1). NCBI lineage: Bacteria > Bacillati > Actinomycetota > Actinomycetes > Bifidobacteriales > Bifidobacteriaceae > Bifidobacterium > Bifidobacterium sp. UTCIF-38. The sequence goes on from NZ_JFAL01000028.1 coordinate 106,051, forward strand.
ATCAGCGCGCCATGCAGCACGCAGTTGAACATCGTCAGGTTCCGCGCCTTCCACTCGTCCAGTCTGGCGGCGAGCGCGTCGAGGCGATTGCATCGGATGGCTGCATACACGACCATCGCCAGACATTGACTGACCACGAACCACAGGGCCAGCAGCAGCGCGGCCATGACGACACTATGCGATTCCCCTCCGATGAGCATCACCGCATAGAACGTGGGATCGGTAAACGAGGTGACCGCGAACACGAAGCCCACGGCTATATGTCCCAACGCACCGCCGCGGACGGCTTCATGTGGCTGCTTCTTCTCGCGCTTGGGACCGGCAAAGACCCGTCTCGCCACCCAAAGCAGGATGACGACGGATACGGCAAGTTCCGCGATCGCCCAGAACCGACTGCCGTCATCAGGCAGGACGCTTTGCAGGAAACCGGCCGCCGCGGCTCCCATCGACGCCGCAAGCACCGTGCCGACAAGAATCGTGGAGATTGCGAACGACAGGAAGAACAATGTGATTCGGGACTTCCTCTCTCCTCGCAGCCTCATCGACATCATGTACGCCGCGGTGATGGGGTCGATGCCGAGCACTCCCAGCCCGATCGTATTCAGCATCCGGTGAGTCAACGCGTGGCCTCCAGCTCGTCGAGCTTGCGGCGGAAGGAATCAAGATAGCGGTTCACCAGTCGCAGTATCGCCTGCTGGTCCTCGACCGGCATCTCGTCGAACACCTCGCTTTCGGCGCGTTCGACCGGCAGCACCCGCTCGCGCATCACACGCTCCCCCTGCACGGTCAGATGCATGCGCATCTCCCGACCTTCGCCTTGACGCAGCTCGATCAGCCCGTCCTGCACCATCCTTCTGACGGACGAGTTCACCGTCTGCTTGTTCAGGCACGCATACCGGCACACGGCGGTCTGGGTGCATCCCTCCCCCAGAACCAGCATCGCCTGCAGGATGCCGTATGCGCTGTCGGACAGACCGCGGGCGACGGCTATCTCATGGTAGAGCCCCTCGATCTGCCGGTTCAGCCGATCGAACTCCCGCAGGGTCTCGTTCTGCCTGAATTCCATGATCACGCCTTCCGCTCGTATTTCGAGTATGAAATCATACTCATAGAATAGTATGATTTCATACTCGCGTCAACATCCACGCACGAGCCAGACCACGTCCAAACTCACCCAAATCGCATCCGCACCAGCTCAGCAAGGCATCCTGCCACCCAGCTGCATTTTCCGCCAATCGGACGCCGACCCGCAGGAGCACACACCGACTCACGACATGGATGGGGAAGCGCCTCCGCGGGCGACGCCCCTCTCCGCGACGGCGCTACCAGCGCACGGAGATGCGTTCGCCAACATGCGCGTCGGCGGGCGTCTTGGACAGCTCGTCGACGATGGCGATGGCGTAGTCGGCGTAGCTGATCGCTCTTTCGCCGTCCGCGTTCGTAGTGAACTCCTCACCCGCCAGCACATATTCGCCGGTGCGCGGGCCATCAGCCTGGAAGTCGGCGGCCGGCGAGACGTACGTCCACTTCACATCGGAACGCTTGCGCAGTTCGGCGAGCGATTCGCCCATCGCGGTGGCGAGCGGCTTGAACTCGGGCGGGAATCCCTCGGACTGGCTCAGCTGCAGCGTATGCGCGGCGTCGAGGTACAGGCTGCCGGCGCCGCCGACCACGATCAGACGGGTGTCGGTTCCGGAGAGGATGTCAGCCATGTGCTGGAGCGACGTGGAATGCTGATGCAGCGTGTCCGGCGCCCATGTGCCGACCGCGTCGAAGCCGGCCAGATCGGCCGCAGTCAGGTCGAACAGATCCTTGGACAGGACGTGCTGGGCGGCGGTCCTGTTCTCGCTGAGGACTACAAAACCAGACTCGCGGTCTGACGACCGCTTCCTCTCGCGCGACTTGGCACCCGCTGCCTCCGCCGCTTCCGCTTTGCTTGGTGCGATCTTTCATCGTCTTTTCCCGCGAAACTCTTGTGCCGCGTGGCCGAGACCGATAGCATCGCGACTCATGACCGACAACAATGCCCTCCCGCTTCCCCAGTCCGATCGCGACCCCGCGCACCTGCAGGGGCACTGGCTGCTGGCCCGCATCGGCAAGCGCGTACTGCGCCCCGGCGGCAAGAAGCTCACCGAACGCATGCTCGCCCACACCGAAATCGAAGGCAAGGACGTCGTCGAGTTCGCGCCGGGACTCGGCCTGACCACAAGGGCGATTCTGGCTCAGGGGCCGAAGAGCTATCGCGGCGTGGATCGCGATCCGCAGGTCGTGGACATCATCACCCGGCTGACGGCGGGACAGTCCGGACAGCGTCCCATCCCCGCGAGCTGCGTCCTGCGCGACGCCGCCGACACCGGACTTGACACGGACAGTGCCGACGTGGTGATCGGCGAGGCGATGCTCACGATGCAGAGCGATCGCGGCAAGCGGGCGATCATCGACGAGGCGCTCCGACTGCTGCGCGCAGGCGGCACCTACTCGATCCACGAGCTCGGACTGCAGCCGGATGATCTGGACGACTCCGTCAAGGACGAGATCCGCAAGGCGCTGGCCCGCAGCATCAAGGTGAACGCGCGACCGCTCACCGAGGCCGAATGGCGAGAGCTGTTGGAATCCGCGGGATTCGAGGTGCTGTGGAGCGGCAGGGAGCCGATGGCCCTGCTGGATATGCGGCGCAATATCGCCGACGAGGGCATCGGCGGCGTACTGCGCATCATGCGCAATGTGCTGGGGAACAAGGACATTCGTGCCCGCGTGCTCGATATGAAGTCCACGTTCGACAAGTATCGCGACGAGCTCACGGGCATCGCATTCGTGGTACGCAAGCCCGAGGCATGACATCGTGGCGTAAGATCACACCAAGTACAAAGGAGCACATCATGACCGATGACAACCAGCAAATCAAGCAGGGTTGCTGCAAGCAGGGCGACGGGCACAGTGGCCAGCATGGCCATCACTGCAAGTGCAGGCACGATGCCGAGGGCCACGCCATCGCCGTCGACCCGCATCTGGGTTATGTCGCCGAACTCGCCTCGCTGATCGACATCCAGGAGGAGGCCACCGTCTCACGAACGGTGCTGAGGGAGGATGGACTGCGCGCCGTGCTCTTCGCCTTCGACAAGGATCAGGCGCTGAGCGAGCACACCGCGGCCATGCCCGTGACGATCCAGGTGCTCGAAGGCCGACTGCGCATCGGCGGTGGCGAGCGCGAGGTCGAGCTCACCCCCGGCGGCATCGTCTATCTGAGCGCCCGTCTGCCGCACACCGTCTACGCACTTGAACCCAGCAAGATGCTGCTGCAGATGTTCGACAACCGGGGCTGAGCACCAGTCGGGTCCGACCATGAGTCCCGCGCCGGCCTAATCCCCCAAGGAACGTACGTAATCCCGATGAACGTACGCTGACTCCCGCTCAGCGTACGTCCGTCGGGAGGATAACCACTCGATCACCCGTTTTCGTACGCTCATCGCCATTCAGCGTACGTTGGCTGTGGCTCCTCCCCGGATAACCCCCGGGAACGTACGCCGCCTCTCGTCCGGACACCACTCGATCACCGAACACCATCCGGCACCTTCCTGCCCACGGCTCAGCGTACGTTGTATGTGGCCTTTTCACATACCGTACGAAGGATTCCTCCCCAACCATGACATCGCATCTCGCCGAAGCCGGTCGCACGCTGATCCCGCGCAAGGATGACAGGTACGGCCTGCTCTCCCCCGCGCTGGTGATCCTGACGTACGTCGCGGGACTGGTGGATGCGTTGAGCTACCTGGCGTTGGGACATGTGTTCGTGGCGAACGTGACCGGCAACATCGTCTTCCTTGGCTTCTCGATCGCCCATGCGCAGGGGTTCGTCTGGTGGACGTCGGCATTGACGTTGGTCGCGTTCATGGTCGGCGCGTTGATCGGCGGGCGCATCATCCACTATTTCGGCCATCATCGCGCCCGCCATCTGCTGGTTTCGACCGGCGTGCAGGCGTTGTTCGTGATCGCCGCGCTGGTCGGCATCCGTCTGCTCAACCAGTTCATGCCGGCGGCCGCCACCTCATCCGGCCCGAGTCTCAACTTCCCGACCGCGAACCATATCGATCTGCACATCATCCTGCTGATCGTGCTGCTCGCCCCCGCGATGGGCATCCAGAACTCGACCGCCCGCAAATTGTCGGTTCCGGATCTGCCCACCACGGTTCTGACGATGACGCTGACCGGCGTCGTCGCGGACACCTCCGCGCACGGCCACGAAAAGTCGAAGCTGGGCCGTCGCGCAGTGGTGATGGTCGCGTTGGCGCTTGGCGCGCTGACCGGCGCGCTGCTGCAGACGCACGGTCATGAGGATGTGATTCTGATGGTGATGATCGGCTGTCTGCTGGCGGTCATGGCGATGATGTTCCCGCATCTCACCTCGACGGCACCGTGGGCCACCGGTCAAACCCACCACTCACAACATCACACGCGCATGGCCTCCTTTGCGGCCTCGACCTGATCGGCGCCGCCCTCGCCGCTGGCGATGAATCGCCCGGAGGCGAGCACGTAGTAGCGGTCCGCGCGTTCGACCGCGAACTGCACCTTCTGCTCGACCAGCACCACGCCGATGCCCTTCTGCTCGGCCATCGTGCGGATCGCCTTCTGGATCTCCGCGACGATGTTCGGCTGGATGCCTTCGGTCGGCTCGTCGAGGATCATAAGCTTCGGACGGGTGATCAATGCGCGGGCGATCGACAGCTGCTGGCGCTGGCCGCCGGAGAGCAGTCCGGCCCGGCGTCCGGCGAACTCCTTGAGAATCGGGAACATCTCCACGGCCTCGTCATAGCGCGCCTTCGCCTCGGCACCGTACCGGTCGGCGACCACATGCAGGTTCTCGTCGACGGTCATCGTGCCGAACGACTGCTGCCCCTGCGGCACGAACGCCATGCCGCGTCGGATGCGCTGGTTCGGCGCGATCTTGGTGATGTCTTCGCCGTCGAACGTGATCGATCCGGACGTGACCGGCAGCAATCCCAGCAACGCCTTGAGCAGCGTGGTCTTGCCGGCACCGTTGTTGCCGACGATGCTGACCCACTGGCCAGCCGCCACGTCGAAGCTGATGTCGTTGACGACCGTCACCTTGCCGTAGCCGGTGTTGAGGTCCTTCACTTCCAGCATTGCCATCACTGATCGCCTCCTCCGAGGTAGATGTTCACGACTTCCTCGTTGTTCTGGATCTCCTCGACCGAGCCTTCGGCGAGGATCTCACCCTGATTGAGCACGGTGACGGAGTCGGCGAACTGGCGCATGAACTCCATATCGTGTTCGACGATGATGACCGTGCGGTTCTTGCTGCATCGCTTGAGCAGTTCGCCGGTCTGCACGCGTTCGGCGGGCGTCATGCCGGCGACCGGCTCGTCGAGCAGGAGCAGGTGTGCGTCCTGCACGAGCAGCATGCCGATCTCCAGCCACTGCTTCTTGCCGTGCGGCAGGATGCCGGCGGGCGTGTTCATGTCGTCGGTCAGGTTGCACACGTCGAGCATGTACTCGATGTTCTGCGAGACGCCGCTGACCGTGCGGAACAGGTCGCGGCCCTTCTTGCGGAATCCCTCGGCGAGCTGGAGGTTCTCCAGCACGGACAGCTCCTCGACGACGGACGCCGTCTGGAACGTGCGTCCGACGCCGAGTTTGACGATGTCGTTCGGCTTCCTGCCCAGCAGCTCCTCGCCGCGGAACTTCGCCGATCCGGTGGCCGGCACGAGGCCGGTGATCGCATCGATGATCGTGGTCTTGCCGGCGCCGTTCGGGCCGATGAGGAAGCGCAGGTCGCCGTGTTCGACGGTCAGGTCGAGGCTCTTCACCGCGACGAATCCGTCGAATTCGACGTGGAGGCCCTTGACCTCCAGATAGTCGTTCCATTGGCCGCCGCGATCGTCGAGCACCGCAAGCTGGTCATGCAGCTTGGTGCGTTCCTCGACGATCTCGGCCTTCATGGCCGCGGCCTCGTCGCGCATGCGCTTGGCTTCGTCACGCATCTGCACCATTTCGGCGCGCAGCTGTTCCAGATCCTCCTTCGAGGCGGGAGTCGTAGGGTTCGAGCTCATGTTCCTCTCCTCACTCATGCGTTCACCGTTGCGGTCTTCGCAACGCCGGTCGTCGTATCAGCGGCCCCGGCAGCCGCACCGATGGCCCCGGCACCGCCGAGTCCCAGCTTGTCCTTGATCCACGGCCATACGCCCTTGAACTGTCCCAAGCCCATCGGCACGAACGCGATGACCAGGATGAAGATCAGGCCCTCCAGGTACGTCCATGCGGACGGATACGCCTCGGACAGCTGCGTTTCGGCGAAGCGGATGATCAGCGTGCCGACCAGCGGGCCGAGCAGCGTGGTGCGTCCGCCGATGACCACGCCGGCGAGCATCAGGATGGACGGCGTCACGCTGATGTCGGAGGGCGAGATGATGCCGACGACCGGCACGAACATCGCGCCGCCGATGCCGGCGAACATGGCCGCCATCGAGAAGGCGAACACCTTGATGGATGCGGGGTTGTAGCCGAGGAACTTCATGCGGTTCTCCTGATCGCGCACGCCGATGATCAGGTTGCCCATGAACGAGCGGCGGATCCAGTAGACGATGAGCACCATGGCCAAGGTCAGGAACGCGCAGATGTAGTAGATCATGCGCTTGTTGGCCGGGTCGGTCAGATCGTAGCCGAAGAAGCCCTTGAAGTCGTTGAGGCCGTTGGTGCCGCCGGTCGTCTTGGACTGGCCGATGAGCAGCACCGCGAAAGCGGCGACGAGCGCCTGCGACAGGATCGCGAAGTACGCGCCCCTGACGCCGCGGCCGAACACCGCAAGGCCCAGAATCGCGGCGATCGCTCCCGGCACCGCGGCCACGCCGATCACGGCGATCACCGGGTTGCGGAACAGCTCCCAGAAGCCCGGCACCTGCGTGATGCCGTACTGGGCCATGAAATCGGGCACCTGACCGGGGCCGATGTCCTCGAGCTTCATGTGGATGGCCATCACGTACGCGCCGAGACCGAAGAACAGTCCCTGGCCGAGCGTCAGCATGCCGCCCTGCCCCCAGGCCAGTCCGATGCCGATGGCGACCATCGCGTAGCACAGGTACTTCGACAGGAGGCCGAGGTTGTACACGTTCAGCACCGCGGGCGCGAGGAAGATCAGCACGATGGCGATGACCGCGCCGATCCACGGCTTGTATTTGAGGTAGAAAGCACCAATACCAGTAGCGTTCATTTGTTATTCCCTCTCTTCGACGTTCACGCGGTTCACGCGAGGTTCCTCGAACGGATGGCGACCAGTCCCTGCGGACGGAACTGCAGGAAGATCACGACGATCAGGAAGACGGCCACCTGTCCGATCGATGCGGAGGTCGGCAGCTCGATCGAGGACTGGCACAGGCCCAGCACGAAGGAGGCGATGACCGCGCCCTTCAGCTGGCCGACGCCGCCGGCGACGACCACGAGGAAGGCCTGCACGATGAACGTGGTGCCGAAGTTGAAGCTGATCGAGTTGAGCAGGCTCAGCGCCACGCCCGCGATGCCGGCGATGCCGGAGCCGAGGAAGAACGTCACGTGGTCGACGGTCTTCGTGGAGATGCCGGACACCTCGGCGAGATCGCGGTTCTCGGAGGTCGCGCGGATCTGGCGGCCGAGCGGTGTGAGCTTCAGGACCGCGTACAGCGCGGCCACGCACACGATCGACAGGATGAAGATGAACAGTCGGCCGGCGGAGAAGCTGTAGCCGAACACCGTGACCGGGTTGGTCAGCGCGTCGGGCGCGGAGGCGTAGACCGGGGTCGCGCCGAAGATGTCACGCGCCAGCTGCTGGAGTACCAGCGATACGCCGAAGGTGACGAGCAGCGTGTCGAGCGGGCGATTGCGCATGCGTTCGAGCAGCAGCACGTCGAGCAGCAGGCCCAGCAGGCCGGCAACGACGAATCCGACGACGAGGGCGACGCCCAACGAAACGGTCTTGTTGCCGATGACCGTGCTCATCACGTACGCGGTGTACGCGCCGGCCATCATGAACTCGCCGTGGGCGTTGTTGATGACGCCCATCTGGCCGAAGGTCAGCGACAGGCCGAGTGCGGCGAGCAGCAGGATCGATCCGTTGGACAGACCCGCTACGATCTGAGGAAATAGCATATCCATTGTTTCGTGTCCTTCTCTCTCGTCAGTTGCTCGTACCGGAGTCTTCGACGCTCAGACTCTTCGCCCAGTCGTAGGTCTTCAGATACGGATCCGGCTGGATCGGGCCGTCGGACTTCCACACGGTGTGGATGAGCTTGTCGGTGCCGATCTTGCCGATGTACGAGGTCTTGTAGATGTGGTGGTTCTCGCCGTCGACCTTGACCTTGCCCTCCGGCGCGTTGAAGGTGACGCCGTCGGCAGCCGCCTTGACCTTGTCCACATCGAACGACTTGGCCTTCTCGACCATGCCCTTCCACAGGTAGACGGAGGTGTATGCGGATTCCATCGGGTCGGAGGTCGGGCGGTTCTGCCCGTACCTGGCCTTGAAGTTCTTCACGAACGTCTTGTTCTGCGCGTTGTCGAGCGTCTGGTAGTAGTTCCAGGCGGTCAGCTGGTCCTTGACGTTGTCGACGCCGATGGCGGAGACCTCCTCCTCGGCGATGGACATCGAGATGACCGGTACGGTGTCCGCCTTGAGGCCGGACGCCTTGTACTCCTTGAAGAACGCGACGTTGGAGTCGCCGTTCAAAGTGTTCACGACCGCGTCCGCACCGGAGAACTTGAGCTTGTTGACGATGGTGGTGAAGTCGGTGGAGCCCATCGGGGTGTACTCCTCGCCGACGACCTGCATGCCGTTGCCCTCCGCGTACGCCTTGACCACGCGGTTCGCGGTCTGCGGGAACACGTAGTCGGATCCGACGAGGAACAGCTTCTTGTAGCCCTTCTCCTTGAGGTAGTCGAGGGCGGGCACGATCTGCTGGTTCGGAGCGGCTCCGGAGTAGAAGATGTTCGGGCTCGCCTCCATGCCCTCGTACTGCAGCGGGTAGAACAGGAGCGCGTTATCGGCCTCGAACACCGGCAGCATGGCCTTACGCGAGGAGGAGGTCCAGCCGCCGAACACCGCGGCCACGCACTCCTTCTCGATCAGGGTCCTCGCCTTCTCGGCGAACACGGCCGGCTCCGACTTGCCGTCCTGCTGGACGACCTCGATCTTCTTGCCGAGCACTCCGCCCTTGGCGTTGATCTCGTCGACCGCCATGTGCAGCGAGTCGGAGACGGTCTGTTCGGAGATCGCCATCGTGCCGGACAGCGAGTTGACGAATCCTACCTTGATGGTGCTGCCGGACGTGTCGACGCACGACGTGGCGTTCGCCGATCCGCCGTTGCCGGCCGCGTCGGCGGCCTCCTTCTCGGCGACCGTACGCCCCCAGCCGCAGCCGGCGGTGGACAGCACTGCCGCGAGCACGCATGCCGCGGCCCCCAGTCTGGCACCTATCTTCCTGGCACGTGATGTAGTCATACGGTCCCTCTCTTTTTACGCGTACGACGTGGTTGACGTCCGTTGGTTGGTTGACACAATGTGTTGACAACGTGTTGTCGCGTTATGTGAGGTGCGCGGGACCACGCCGGATGGGCGCCGCCCCGCGCACCACCCTGAACGCTTGTAGGGGACAGCATCGCACCTCCCGCTTTCCCCGCCGTTGCCCTGATGTTTCCTTCACATCTCATTGATGTCCATTACGTAAACGACGTCATCCCAATTTCCCGGCTCCCTTTGGCGGACCGTTGCCGTGAATCAAACAGCGGAGCTGTTTGCAGGCAACGTGCGAACCGATAGGCGAGCCACCAAAAACCGCGCGCGGCGCGTCCCAACTTCCCTGGCTCCCCTTGTCAGGGGAGCTGGCCCGCAAAGCGGGACTGAGGGGTAGTTGCCGTGGCGAGCAACCACATGCCGCCGACAGCGGAATCACTCTTCCCAGCAACCTCCGCGACTGCGATAATGGCCGTATGACCACACATTCTGATGATGTTGCCGCCGTCAACGAGACGGTCGCCACGCTGCTCAACCGTCGTTCCATCCGCAAGTTCAAGGCCGATCCGATCGACGACGACACCCGCGCCGTATTGGAGACCGTCGCCCAGCACGCCGCCTCCAGCCAGTACCTCAACGACTGGTCCGCGATCCGCATCTCCGATCCGTCCATCAAGGCGAAGTTCGCCGAGATCGGCCATCAGCCGTACATCGCGGAGGCGCCGCTATTGTATCTGTTCATCCTCGATGAGCAGCGCAACGCGCGCATCGCCGAGCGCAAGGGCGTCGACACGGACTCCCCCGACTGGGGTCTCGCGTCCAGCTACCGGTTCACGCAGGCGCAGAACGACGCCGTGCTGGCTCTGCACGCGATGGAGACCGCCGCGTACTCGCTCGGCCTCGGCTGCGTGATCCTCGGCTCATTGCTCAATGACATTCCGGAACTGATCGAGCTGTGCCACCTGCCGAAGTACACGTACCCGGTATTGGGCCTCGCGATCGGCAAGCCCGATCAGGAGCCGGCATTGAAGCCCCGCATGCCGCGCACGATGCAGTTCTTCGAGAACCAGTACCCGGCCGCGGACGATGCCGCCTTATTGGATGGACTTGATGAGTTCGACGGGACCGTGCATCAGTACTACGATCTGCGCAACACCGACCGTCCGGTCGACGCCTTCAGCGACCAGATCGCCAAGGTCAGCACCCAGAACGTGAATGACAAGTCGTTGTTGGACAAGGCCACAGCCCAAGGCTTCCATCTGGAGAAGTAACCTTCCGACATAACGTGTATTATGTCAACAGGCTCCGATAGGTCCCGGTCTCCACTGAACAACCCCTGACAACGGTCAGGAAGGAGTACGTTCGACCGGACATTCTTAGGCAACTTCCGGAAGAACGTACTCCTACGATCGGTAGGCGTACGTTCCCCCGGAAGATCCATGGACACACCCGATGGAACGTACTCCTACGACTAGTAGGCGTACGTTCTTCCGGAAGATCCATGAAAACACCCGGAGGAACGTACGCCTACGACGGGTAGGTGTCGACGGCGGCAAGCCAACGGACGGCGTCGCCGTACTACAGTGGAGCCCATGTTCACCTTCGAACAATTGACACGCTGCAATCGGACCGAACTCGCGATATGCCGGTTCGTCTCCACGCATGTGGAATCGGTGGCGTATATGTCGGTGCGCGAGCTGGCCGCCGCCACGTACGTATCCCCGTCCACCATCATGCGTTGGTGCGTGAAAATGGGGTTCGGGGGATTCGATTCGTTCAAGGCCGCGGTACGGGGAATGGCGTCGGCACCGGTCATCACCCCGATTCCCCAAGCCGATCTGGGTGAATTGTCCTTGTTCTTTTCACGCGCCGACTCCCCCGCGTTCGAGGCCATGCTCGGCGAGGCGACTTCACTGTTGGAACATGCCGATCCGATCGTATTCGTCGGCGAGGGCTCATCCGGCACAATCGCCGATTACGGGGCACGTCTGTTCGCCAATCTGGGATTGTTCGCCATCGGTCTGACGGATGCGTTCTATCCGATCGCCACGTTCGCCCGCCAATCCATGGCGGTCATCGCCGTGTCGGAGAGTGGCGAGACGCCGAAGCTTCTGGAGCTGATGGAGGGGTTCGCCTCCCGTGGTGCGACCCTGCTCGCGTTGACGAATGCGACAGACAGCACGCTTGCCGCGATGTGCGATTGGTCGTTCGCCGCTGGATTGTCGTCCGAACGCGTCAATGGCGGATACAACGCGACCAGTCAGCTGCCCGCCGTATTCGTCATCGAGTCGTTGGCACGGCGTCTGGTCAAACTGCGGAATGATCGGAATCAGGGCGATCGGAACCGTTAATCGGGCGCAATACGCGGCACGGATTGCCGACCGCGACCACGTTCGCAGGGATGTCATGCGTGACGACCGATCCGGCGCCGATCACCGTGCCGTCGCCGATGGTCACGCCGGGAAGCACGATGACGCCGCCGCCCAGCCAGCAGCCGCGGCCGATATGAATCGGCTTGGCATACGTGTTCCAGCGGTAGTGTGCATCCCCCGGTTTCCAGCCTTCGACAAGACGATCCGCGAGCTCGACCGGATGCGTGGCCGTGTACAACTGCACGTTCGACGCGATCAACGTGTCCGATCCGATGTCGATCGTGTTGCAGTCCACGAACGTGCAGTTCATGTTGACCGACACGTTGCTGCCGATGCGGATATTCCGCCCGTAATCGCAGATGAACGGCAGTCCGACCGACACGTTCTCTCCGATCTGCCCGAACAACGATTCGAGGATCTCGCGTTTGCGGGTCTTCGCGTCGTAGGGCAGTCGATTGTACTCACCCAATAGTCGCCTAGCCGTGTTCTTGTAGTCGAGGAATATGGCGTCGTGACAGTCGTAGATCTCCCCTGCCATGCACTTGTCGAGCTCGTTCATGTCTGTCTCCTTACTCCTGTACGTCGAGACGGCGGTCGTGCCAGTAGTATTCGCGATCGTGCTCGCCGATCGACCGCACGACTCTGCACGGTACGCCGACTGCGACGACGTTCGCGGGGATGTCATGCGTGACGACCGATCCGGCGCCGATCACGCTGTTCTCGCCGATGGTGACGCCGGGCAGGATGCTCACGTTGGAGCCGACCCACACGTTGCGTCCGATGTGCACGGGCATCGCGTACGTATAGTGATGCTCGCGCATGATCGGCAGAATCGGGTGACCGGCGGTGGCGATGGTGACCGACGGGCCGAACATCGCGTAGTCACCGATCCAGATCTCAGCGTCGTCGACCATGCTCATGAACGCGTTGATGTAGATGCCCTTGCCGAGGTGGACACGGCGGCATCCGTTGTTCGCGTGCAATGGAGTCTCGATATGCACGCCCTCCCCGACCTCGGCGCACATGCCCTTGAGCAGTTCGGCACGATGATCCTGCTCGGTGGGCTTGGTCTGGTTGTACTCCCACAGCTTGTTCTGCCATTCGAGCTGTCCGTCCATAATGGCCGGATCGTCATAGTGATACGGCAGCCCCATGTCCTTGCGCGCCACATTATCCATGTCATTGTCCATGTCATTCGTGCCCATATCCTTCACCGTCATTCGTGCCCATATCCTTCACCGCCATACTCGTGTATCTGTCGTGTATCTGTCCCATCAACACAAGACACCATTTATGGTATCGATATCACCGTGAGGGGATAATCAAACAAACCGGGATAGGCACGTTCCGTACCATACACGGAACACAGGGGGTTACTGTGGTTCCAACCCGTAGAAAAACACAACCCCGTTAATAGGGGAACCATCCGGTAGTGGGAACCATCAGTGGTTGGGGAACCATCAGTGGTTGGGGAACCATCAGTGGTTGGGGAACCATCAGTGGTGGAACCGTCAGTAGGGGAACCATCGGCGTACGTTTCCCCGGATGTTTTCAGTGGCCTTCCGTCCAACCGTACTCCTACCAATCGTAAGCGTACGTTCCTCCGGGTGTTTCCAACCCGTTTCCGGCCGAACGTACTCCTACCGGCCGTGAGTGTACGTTCCTCCGGAAATCGGCCCAAGAACGTCCGATGGAACGTACTCCTGACCGTTATTACCGGGGCCGGATCCTCCCTGGGGCCGGAAAACAAAGGATCCCTGGGGTTT